>JAKSSN010000189.1 GCA_024403095.1 Oscillospiraceae bacterium | reverse complement strand
TTGAGGGAAATCCCCTCATGGGAGGTATCTTCTATGCAGTATGGTTTTTTTGATGATTCCAACCGGGAATATGTGATCACCACGCCCGAAACTCCGCTTCCCTGGATCAACTATCTGGGCAGCGATAAGTTTTTTGCCCTTCTCTCCAACACCGCTGGCGGCTACGCATTCCAGACCGATGCCAAGCTGCGCCGCCTTACCCGCTACCGCTATAACAGCCTGCCGCTGGATAACGACGGTTTCCACATCTATATTAAAGACGAGGACACCGTATGGAACCCGGGCTGGCAGCCTGCCCAGACCCCGCTGGACTCCTATGAATGCCGCCACGGCATGGGATACTCCAAAATTACTGGCAGCAAACAGAATGTCACTGCCGTGCAGGAGCTGTTTGTGCCCAAAAACGATGATATTCTGCTCTCTCGCCTTACGCTGACCAATAACGGAAGCACCACGAAAACGCTGGATGTATTTTCATTTGTGGAATTTTGCCTTTGGGATGCCCAGGATGACAGCACCAATTTTCAGCGCAATTATTCCACAGGCGAAGTAGAAGTGATCGGTTCGGCCATTTACCACAAAACCGAATACCGCGAACGCCGCAACCATTACTCGGTATTCTATGCCAACCGTCCCGTGGACTCCTTCGACACCACCCGTGAAGCCTTTATGGGCACCTACGGTTCACCTGCCGCTCCTGCGGCGGTTAAAAACGGCAGCTGCTCCAACTCCATTGCCCATGGCTGGCAGCCGGTTGGCGCCCATCATTTCCACATCACTCTTGCGCCGCAGCAGGCCACATCTATTGTGTTTGGCCTTGCTTATGTGGAAGTTCCCGTTGCTGAAAAGTTCGAAGCTCCCGGCATCATCAACAAAAAGCCCGCCCTTGCTCTTATGGACCGTTACATGACGGATGCTCAGTTTGACGCAGCGCTTTCTGATTTGAATTCCTTTTGGGATTCCCTGCTGAAAGGCTTTGAAGTATCCACCGCCGAGCCGCGGCTGAACCGCATGGTAAACATCTGGAATGCCTACCAGTGCATGGTCACATTTAATATGTCCCGCTCTGCCTCGTATTACGAATCCGGTATTGGCCGCGGAATGGGCTTCCGTGATTCCTGCCAGGATCTGCTGGGCTTTGTGCATATGATTCCGGACCGCGCTCGCCAGCGCATTCTGGATATCGCCGCCACCCAAAAGCAGGACGGCAGCGCCTATCACCAGTATCAGCCGCTTACTAAAAAGGGAAATGCGGATATCGGCGGCGGCTTTAATGACGATCCGTTGTGGCTCATTGCGGGTACAGATGCCTACATCCGCGAAACCGGCGACTGGTCGATCCTTGACGAGATCACCGACTTTGATAACGATTCCTCCGTGGCACAGCCGCTGATGGAGCACCTGCGCCGAAGTTTCAACTACACGCTGAACAATCTCGGCCCCCACGGGCTGCCTCTGATTGGCCGTGCCGACTGGAACGATTGCCTGAACCTGAACTGCTTCTCGGAGCACCCCGGTGAATCCTTCCAGATCTCCGGTCCGTCCGAAGGTCCTGTTGCGGAATCTGTGTTCATTGCCGGCATGTTCGTAAAATACGGCAGGGCATATGCCAGCATTTGCCGCCATCTAGGCCTTGCGGAAGAAGCTGCTCAGGCAGATGCCGCTGTGGAGCAGATGAGCCGCACGGTTCTGGAGGCAGGCTGGGATGGAGAATGGTTCCTGCGCGCCTACGACGCTTTTGGTGCAAAGGTCGGCTCCAAGGAATGCGATGAAGGCCAAATCTTCATTGAGCCCCAGGGCATGTGCGTAATGGCAGGCATTGGCGTTGCTTCCGGCGAAGCACAGAAGGCCATGGACTCCGTACAGGAGCGCCTGGAATGCCCCTACGGCATTGTACTGCTGAACCCCGCTTATACCACTTACCGCCTGAATCTGGGCGAGATCTCCTCCTATCCTCCCGGCTACAAGGAGAACGCCGGCATCTTCTGCCATAACAACCCCTGGATCATTTTTGCCGAAACCGTTCTTGGCCACGGCAATCGTGCCTACGAGCTGTATAAAAAGACCTGCCCCACCTTCCTTGAGCCCATTTCAGAGATCCATCGTACTGAACCCTATGTCTACTGCCAGATGGTTGCCGGCAAGGATGCCATCAACCCCGGCG
>JAKSSN010000188.1 GCA_024403095.1 Oscillospiraceae bacterium | reverse complement strand
TTTACACAGGTAAAGGCGGCAAGATTTTCGATGTCTGCCTGAATGCGTTCAAGTTTTGTATGCATCGCGGATTCTCCTTTTTGTTTTGATCTATTTGATTATCTTACCTGTTTGACATAGGAAACGCAAGGGGCGTTTAAACATTTTAGATAACAGTCCCGGCAGGATTTCGCTTGACAGAGCGGCTGCTCTTTTCCTATTATATCCGGGAAAGATACTTATTCTGCCGAACGGGAGGAACAATCAATGAAACTGAACGGTGTACTTGGCCCGGTGGAGAGCTCTGCCCTGGGCTGCACCCTGATGCACGAGCATATCACGAATGCGGACTGGTCCATGCGCATGAATTTTCAGGATAAATTCCTGGAGCCCGATGTGGTGATCGACCTTGCAGCAAAAAAGCTGATCAAGGCAAAAGAGACCTGCGGCATCACCACCCTGGTCGACGGCACCGCCATCAATAACGGCCGCGACCCCTGGATCATTCGTGAAGTGGCTGAGCGCAGCGGCGTGAACATTATTATGAGCTGCGGCCTTTACGCAAACGACGAGGGCTGGCTGACCCGCCGCCCGCAGGAGCATATTTTTCAGCTGTTTGATAACGAATGCCGCAACGGCATTGCCGATACCGGAATCCTGCCCGGCATGATGAAGGCAGCTATCGGCCATGCAGGCCTTACGGAGATCCAGACAAAGGTGCATTCTGCCGCTGTGGAGTGTGCCCTGAAGAATAACCTGAACATTTTTGTGCACCACGAGGCACTGGCGGAGAACGGCCACCAGGTGCTGGACCTATACCAGAAGCTCGGCATGCCCATGGAGCGGGTGATCCTGGGCGATGTGGGCGACACCACCGACCTGGATTATATTCATTCCCTGCTGGACCGCGGCGTTTGGATCGGCATGGACCGTTTTGGCTACTGCAACTTCCTGCTGGGGTTTGAAGACCGCATCCGCACCATTGCCCAGCTGTGCAAGGAAGGCTACGCCAACCGCATGATCCTTTCCCATGACCTTTCTTCCTGCCTTGCCACCCGCGTGCCCTGGGAGGAATTCAAAGCCAAGGGAACCGACACCGATGTGGACTACACCTACATCCACACGGATGTGATCCCTGCCCTGCTGCGCAGCGGCGCAACGGAGCAGGATATCCACACCATGCTACAGGAAAACCCGGTGCGGTACTTTGAAGGGAAATAACTGCAAATATTAAAAAAAGAAATGCTCTCCATGGGAGAGCATTTCTTTTTTTACACCAGGTCCTTGTGGGTGCGGTAGAACTCGTTGTAGTCCTTCAGCATATAGCGCAGCAGGCTGGGCTGATCCAGACCATAGGGGCACTTGGTGGTGCAGATGCGGCAGTCCACGCAGTTGTTGATCTTCTGCATCTCGTTGTACCAGGCATCGGTCATGTAGGTCTGCCAGGGGGAACGGCGCAGCAGCATATCCATACGGGCTGCGTTGTTGATGGGAATGCCTACGGTGCAGGGCATGCAGTAGCCGCAGCCGCGGCAGAAGGATCCGCCAAGCTCCTGGCGTTCCTTGCGGATAAAGGCAGCGAGGTCCTCATCCATCTGCACATCTTCCTGGGCCACGTCCAGCCACTGCTGCAGCTCTTCGGGGCGCTGAATGCCCCAGATGGGCACAACGTTATCGAACTGGTTCATAAATGCCTGGCAGGCGCGCACATTGGTGAGCAGGCCGCCGGCAAGGCCTTTCATGGCAATAAAGCCCATGTTGGCTTTTTTGCAGCGCTCGGCAAGGGCGATGTCGCGGTCAGCGGAGATGTAGCTGAACGGGAACTGGCAGGTCTCGAACAGGCCGCTGTCGATGCAGTCTTCGGCAATGCCGATCTGGTGGGAGGTAAAGCCGATGTGGCGGATCCAACCGCGCTCTTTTGCTTCCAGCGCGCCGGCGTAGGCACCGTCGGGATCCTCAGGAGTGGGAACGTAATTTACCTGGTGGAACTGGAACAGATCGATGTAATCGGTCTTCATCATCTTCAGGCTGTTCTCGATGTGGGCAAGCACACCCTCTTTGGTGCGGGAAGCACTTTTGGTGCTGATCACAATATCCTTGCGGACGTCAGCAAGAGCAAGGCCGATCTTCTTTTCGCTGTCGGTGTAGGCGTTGGCGGTGTCGAAATAACGGATGCCGCCTTCGTAAGCCTGCTGCAGCAGCTGAATGCTGTCCTCTTCGCTGCAGCGCTGCACGGGCAGGCAGCCCATGGAGGGCATGGTTGCCACAAGGCCGGTCTTTCCCAATACGATCTTTTTCAGTTCACTCATTCTTGTTCTCCTTTTCAGTTCACCAGATAACCATTTGCGTCAAATGTATACTCAATGCCGCCGATCACCGAC
>JAKSSN010000187.1 GCA_024403095.1 Oscillospiraceae bacterium | reverse complement strand
CACGGTGCCGGTAACTTCGGCAATGGCATATTCGTGCACGGCATACAGCGAGGAATAGCTGTTGGTGATATCGTAATTCATCAGCTTGCCGCAGTATTCCGGCAGGTTGATCAGGCAGAGGTCGCTGCTGATCCAGCCGGAGCTCTCGGGCCCGGTGAGCACCTTGAACCAGTGGTCCGTCTCGTCCAGGATGCAGCACGCCTGAAGCACAGGAACGGTGCCGATCTTGGTGCCGTCGGGTTCATCGTACAGGTCCAGGTCGCGGTTTGGCCAGCAGGTTGCATACAGGCTGCTGGCGCCGGTCTTAAATTCCAGCGAGTCAAATGCCGCAGTCTCCTGCGCTTCCCTGCCAAAGCCGCCGCGGGCGGTGAGGCTGAGGGAATAGGTCTCAAAGGGGTTCAGCGAACCGGTGAGGTACTCGGCGGGAGAATCTGCGGCAAAGCTGTGCTGCAGGATGCCGCCGTTGCTTCCGCGCAGCTCCAGCAGGAATTCACGGCCGGCCGTCTGCTGCCAGTGAACGGCATAACGGTTCTGGCCAAGGTCTTCCAGGCTCAGCTGAAGCTGGGCAGGGCAAAGCTCGCTGCGGGAGACCTGCATCTCGCCCACTGCGCCGCCATAGGCGGTCACGTTTTCCCACTGGGCGCGGCTTACCACTTCCAGCCGGTAAGCTTCGTCTGCCCCGGGAAGAGGTACTGCACCGTTCTCTCCAAAGCGGATCACCAGCTGGTGTTCCGCGGTCTGCAGCAGTTCCTGCGTTTCGCCGCTAGGCTGCACCAGGCAAAGCGAGAACAAAGCATCCGGCTCGCTGCAGTTCCACTGCGCGCGCAGTGTGCCGCTGGCAGGATCGGTGCTCCAGTGGAAATCCTGAATGGTGGGAACCGAGATGCTGCATTCGGCCTGAATGCTTCCGCGGCCCGGTTTTTCCGCCTGGATAAAGCCAAAATAAAAATCGGTATAAGGAACGATCTTCAGCACAGAATCGGCATAGCGGCCGGAAAAAACAGCCTGGGGCTGGGTCACGGTCTCGCTCAGCAGTTCTTTGCCGGTGCCTGCATCCAGCACCTTTACCCGGTAGCCGTCAGCATCCGGGGCGGCCGTCCATTGTGCGCTGATAGTTCCATCCGCCCTTGCGTGCAGCGATACTGCCGCGTCCTGCGGCATAGTGCAGGTGGAGCCAAACCAGGTAACGGCGCCAACAGCGGCAAAGATCAGCAGTGCACAGCAGAGCCACACAATAAAAAACAGTGCCAGCGAAGGCTTCTTTTGTTTTTTGGGTTTGTTTTCCATAGTCCGTTTTCTCCTGTGCTCAGAAGAATTTGTTGATGGCGTCGTTCAGCATGGCGATCTGCTCGTCCTGATCGGCATTTTCATCCGTGATGCAGTGTTCCATATGGTCTTTCAGAATGATCTTTGCCGTGTTGTTCAGCGCGGAGCGCACGGCTGCGATCTGAATCAGAACATCGGTGCAGTCCTGGCCTTCTTCCACCATGCGTTTCACATACTCCAGGTGGCCGATGGCGCGGGAAAGGCGGTTGATCACCGCTTTGGTCTGCGTATGGGTATGGCCGTGAGCGTGGCTGTGGTCATGGGAATGCGTTACCACGGTTCCGTCTTCCAGCACATGGGTGTGCTCTCCGCCATGCCCTTCGGTATGATAAAAATTCCTGTATTCGCTGTTCATTCCGATTCTCCATTTTTAACCAGTATATATCTATAATAATTCTATTATATGCCCGTGGAAAATGATGCACAAGCCCCTCCCCCGGATATTGCGTGGATTTTTCTTGCCTCTGCTTTGTGCTGGGCTCTTTTCCCTCTCGCATTTTTGTTGTATAATAATTGCTAATCTGCATAGGAAAGGTTTGTGCCTATGGGGCTTTCAATCAATATTCTGGCAACTGTGGCAGTGGTTGCCGTTGTGTTCTTTCTTCCGCTCATCGACCGGCGGGTCTGCAAAAAACTGGGGGTTCAGCCTTCGAATATCGGCGGAATCGACCGCCATCAGCGCCGCCTGCTGCTGCTTCGCACCGGCATTCTGCATGTGATCTTCCTTCTCTATGGGCTTACGGTCGCCTACCTCACCATTTTCTCCCGTTCGGCCGGCGAGGAGTACCTGATCCACATTGCCCTGATGAACGACATGCGCGAAGCCATCACCTTCGACACCACGTATATCGGCGTGCTGGAAAGCATTCTGGAAAACGGACTGGTCACCGGTCTTTCCAACATTCATATCGAAAATATCGCGGATGTGTCGCAGGTGTACCTGAACATCATGCTGTTCATCCCCTTTGGCTATCTGGCGCCCTACTGCTTTGCCCGGTTTCGTACCCGGCCGATCTTGCGTCCGCTGGTCGCCGGATTTGTTGTTTCGTTTTTTGTTGAAAACCTGCAGCTGATCCTGAAGCGC
>JAKSSN010000186.1 GCA_024403095.1 Oscillospiraceae bacterium | reverse complement strand
GTGCAAGAAAATGCTTGCAGTTTTCGAATTGTTGTGATATAGTACAAACACCTTGTGAAATATTTGTTTATTTTGCTAGGTATACAGCCCTTTGGCTGCCACAGCGGGCAGCCTTGAATTATAACGCTTATAATTTTGGACTGTGATTCAGCCCCTGAGCTCTGGCTCGGGGGCTTTTTCTTTTTCGTCCAAAACCGCCCTTCGGTGCAACGATCGGCGGCTGTTAAATAATTGTGAATTGTCTTCTGCTTTTCTTGACAGTGCTCTGCGGGCATGCAATACTATGCTCATATAGGCATAGCCCGTTTTTCCTGCAGCTAATTAATATTTTAAAATACAAGGAGAATTATTTATGGCAAACCGTATCGTACTGAATCCCGTATCCTACCATGGTGCCGGCGCCGTGAAAGAAATTGGCGGCGAGCTCAGCCGCCGCGGCTACAAGCGCGCATTCATCGCCTGCGGCAACCACGTGGTAAAGTCCGGCGAGATCAAGCACATCACCGATGTTCTGGATGAGATCGGCGTTGCTCACACCTTCTACACCGATATCAAGCCCAACCCCTCCATTGAAAACGTTCAGAACGGCGTAAAGGCTTTTCAGGCTTTTGATGCCGACTGCATCATCGCAGTGGGCGGCGGCTCCGTTATGGATACTTCCAAGGCCATCGGCATTATTATCAACAACCCCGAATTTGCCGACGTTCGCTCCCTGGAAGGCGTAGCCCCCACCAAGAACCACGCTGTGTTCACCATCGCTGTTCCCACCACCGCCGGCACCGCAGCTGAAGTTACTATCAACTACGTGATCACCGACGTAGAGCGCAAGCGCAAGTTCGTGTGCGTTGACGTGAACGACATTCCCGAGGTTGCAATCGTTGACCCCGAGATGATGTACTCCATGCCCAAGGCACTCACCGCCGCTACCGGTATGGATGCACTTACCCACGCCATTGAAGGCTATATCACCCGCGGCCACTGCGCCATCAGCGATATGTTCCACCTGGAAGCCATCCGCCTGATTGCCAAGAATCTGCGTGCCGCAGCTGAGAACGACGAAGCCGGCCGCGAAGGCATGGCTCTTGGCCAGTACATTGCCGGTATGGGCTTCAGCAACGTTGGCCTGGGCATTGTCCACTCCATGGCACATGGTCTTTCCGCCCTGTACGATACTCCCCACGGCGTTGCCTGCGCCATCCTGCTGCCCCTGGGCCTGGAATACAACATGCCCGTTGCCGGTGAGCGTTACCGCGCCGTTGGCAAGGCCATGGAAGTGCCCTATATCGACAGCATGAACGACGAGGAAGCCGCCAAGGCAACCATCGCCGCCGTGAAGAAGCTGAGCGCCGATGTGGGCATCCCCGCTGACCTGAAGGGCATTCTGAAGGATGAGGATGTTCAGTTCCTGGCTGAAAGCGCCTTTGCCGATGCCTGCTGCCCGGGCAACCCCCGCGACACCAGCGTGGAAGAGATCGCCGCTCTGTACCGCAGCATGATGTAAGCTGCCGCTCAAAAGCTTAGTGCTCCGCCCCCGGAAAATTCATTCCGGGGGCGGTTTCTTTTTCTGTTTCTTATTCTTCCAGGCCCAGGTATTTACGGATCCGGGGCAGCTGAATGGTGGCATCGCAGCGGCCAAGCAGGTACAGGGCGCCTAACTTTTCCGTGTCGCTCTCCAGGGTGGAGATGCCGATGGGGCCGGAAGGACAGATCATCATCACGCGTCCTTCTGCCTGCAGGCGCTCCAGTTCGTCGCAGGCTGTGTTATACTGGTCAGCCTGGCTGTTCAGGCGCTCCACCAGTTTGGGATAGCCGCGGTAAAAGCGCTCCGCCAGGTCGGCATAGCGCTTGCTCTCTTCCTTGCGGCGAAACGGCTGCGGACGGGTGCGGATCACCAGAATCTTTTCAAAGCCCTGGTCCAGCGCCCACTGATATGGGATCTTCACAGCGCAGCCGCCATCCAGGCAGGGGCGCTCCTCAACGTTTACCATCTCCGATACAAAGGGCATGGAGGCGCTTGCCTGCACCGCTTTTGTAAAATCCGGCGTGATGCCCTTTTCGCAGTAGCGCACCTCGCCGGTCTCGCAGTCGGTCACCGTGACCAGCAGGCGGCGGGCCGGGTCATCAAAACGCTGGTGGTCAAAGGGCAGCTCAGCTTCGATCTCGTCCAGGATGAAGTTAAAGCCGACCACGCCGCGGTTTTTCACAGCCGAACGGGGGCTGAAATAGCGCCGGTCGTGCCGGTAGCCCAGGTTGATCCGGGCTGCGCGGCCGATCTCCCCCGCCACATAGTTGTATCCGTTCAGGGCACCGGCGGAGGTGCCGATGGTGGTCTGCAGGTTGATGCCGTTTTCCATAAGCACATCCAGCACACCGGAGGTGTAGCAGCCGCGGAAGGAGCCGCCCTCCAGCACAAGGCAGCCGGGCACCACCGTATCCGGGGC
>JAKSSN010000185.1 GCA_024403095.1 Oscillospiraceae bacterium | reverse complement strand
CCGCCAGCATGATGTGTGCGAGCACCTGGCCCCCATTGAGGAGAGCCTGTACATGACCACCATGTGCATCCTGCCCGAGATGCGCGGCAACGGCCTTTCCTCCGCTCTATACTCCTATGTAGAGCATACCGAAGCTCCTCGCCTGGGTTACAAATATGTGACCACCCGCAGCTGGTCCACCAACGGTGCCCAGATGCACTCGCTGCCCAAGCGTGGCTACAAGCTGGTAAAGACCCTGAAGGACGACCGCGGCCCCGGCGTTGACACCGTGTATTTTGCTCTTGAGATCTGATACTGGATATAAGAAAAGCTCTCCGACCTGAAATCGGAGAGCTTTTTTATTCCGTTATTTGCCGCCGCCAAAGAAAATGGAGAACAGCTTGGTGGTGGATTCCAGCTTGCTGGTAATGCTTTCCAGCGAGGCAACCAGCTGATTGAGCTGGGTAAGGTCAAAGCCTTTGAATTTTTCCGTCATGGTTCCAATTCCGTCCAGCGCATGGGAAACGCTTTCCGCATCGATCTCGCTTACTTTTTCGGCCACTTTTTCAACTGCCGCAATGGAGTTGTTCAGCTGCTGCATATCCAGCTGACTCACCGTCTGATTCACGGCACTCTGCACCTGCATGCAGGTGAGGCAAACATAGGCACCCGCTGCCACTACCACAACAAGGATCAGCAGCAGAAGAAGGGTGTGCATGCGGCTGCTGCGCAGCAGCTGCACGGTGGGGTCCTTTGCCGGCTTTGCCGCTGGAGCAGGTGCTGCCGGCACGGCGGCTTCGGGAGCCGGAGTATTCACGGTCTGGTTTACGGTTTCCTGGTCCATAGTTTCCTCCTCAGTCAAGATTGTCATCATCCCAGTCTTTGGGCATTACAAAATAGGGGTGCTGGGGATGGGCAATAATATATGGCGTATTAAAGCCAACTTCTTCCACCGGAATATGGCGGCGGAACTTGCCGCTGGCTTCGTCCAGGTCCAGCATTTCTTCAAAGGGCTTGTGGCGCACGCCAACCAGGGCAGCCGCCTGCTCTTCCTGGGAAGGCTCGGTGTAGATGGCGCCCATGGGGCACAGCATGTAGCAGTAGGAGCACTCATGGCAGTCATCACACTGGAAGCCGCGGTTGCCGAACACCTGGGGATCCTTGGTCAGGTCAATATAGCCCATGGTGCAGTTATCCATGCACAGGGTGCACTTGGGGTAAGCGCACTTGCTGGCATCGCGCTTGAATGCGCCCTGGGGGTTCACCGGGCTCAGCAGCATGTTGCTGCAGATCATGGCCTGCTTGAACACCTTTTCATTCATCTCGGGGTCCGGGTAGATCAGGTCGGTCTCGCCGGCGGCGATACGCGGGCTGTTCAGCGCCATTTCGCGGCCAAAGGCCTCGGCTTCCGCAAAATCCTGCTCGTCGGGGTGGCCAACGGTGTAGTAGGGTTTGGGCATGCCGGGCATGGTAACATCGCCGTACCAGTCGTTATAGCCAATGGGCAGGCAGCCGTGGTTCTTCAGGTTGGGGATTACAATGGGGAAATACAGGTGCGGCAGAGTGCCGTGGGTGTTAAAGGCAAACCAGTGGCGGCCCTTCTGGTCCGGCATCTGCTCAATAAAGCCGTGCATGTTGGGGGTGTCGCCTTTCCACACCGGGCTGCCGATGCCGATCAGGTCGTAGTCCTCCAGCATCTCATAAGTAACATCCTTCAGCTTTTTCACCGTAACATCCGCGCCGGTACTTTTGGCGCCGCGGCCGATGGCGCGGGCAATGCGCATGGTGTTGCCGCTCTGCGAATAATAAATAACAAGAACTTTCATCGAAAACCTCCTGACGAAGTTTTCTCTTATTTTACCCCCTGCATATAAAAAAGGCAATGCGGAGTTCTGCCAACAATTTCCCTTTGTTTCTGCACACATTGCCGAACGGCTTCCTCATTCTTTGCACGACTTCCCGGCATCGGATTGGTTGGTTTAAGGTCCCCAGTCTCCCGTTTTGTGAGCCCCATCCCGATCAGCAGCATTGGGTAATATTAATTTAATATTATTTTACCATTATTTCTTCAATCTAGTGCGGGTGGGATAATGGCGCACATAGAAAAACAGGAGTGGCTTCATTCAGGCCGCTCCTGTGCGTTATCAGGGCAGAATATGTTTGGCGGAAAGGAACAGGCGGTACCATTCCTCGCGGCTCAGTGTGATGTCGCAGGCAGCGCCGCGCCAAAATGCTCCTCGCATATGCCCCCGCCATAAATATCTGCGTGGTCAAAGAAGTTTGCTCCGGCTTCCATTGCCGTGTGAATATAATGCGTAAGCTCCGGGGTGCTCAGTTCGCCCAGGCGCATGCAGCCAATGATCACTGCCGGCATCTGCAGGCCGCTGCTGCCAAGAGGTACTTTTTTCATGTTCCTGCTCCTTCCATTCCGCGGTATTCCGTTATGGTTTTTCCCCACCATACACGATTTTGTTCCTGTATGCAACAGGATTCGCGTTCTGC
>JAKSSN010000184.1 GCA_024403095.1 Oscillospiraceae bacterium | reverse complement strand
AAACTTTGGCACCACCTATTTCCTTGAAAGAAGAGAAGCAGGCGTGTTCAACCTGGGCGGCCCCGGCTATATCGAGGCTGACGGTGTCTGCTATGAAATGGGCTTTGAAGACTGCCTGTATATCTCCCGCAGCACCAAAAATGTAAGCTTCGGCAGCTGCGACGAGGCAAATCCTGCCCGCTTTTATGTGGTTTCCGCTCCTGCCCACAAAGACTGCAAGACCACCTTCATCTCCATCAAGGATGCAAACAAGCGTCCCCTTGGTGCAGCAGAGACTTCCAACAAACGTGTGATCAACCAGTTTATCCACCCCGACGTGCTGGAGACCTGCCAGCTTTCCATGGGTCTTACCCAGCTGGATCCCGGCAATGTTTGGAACTCCGTTCCTCCTCACACTCACGAGCGCCGTATGGAAGTTTATACCTACTTCAACCTGCCTGAGGATGGCGTAGTCATGCACATGATGGGCCAGCCCACCGAACTGCGCCCCATGATCATGAAAAACTACGAAGCTGTGATTTCTCCTTCCTGGTCGGTTCATTTTGGCTGCGGTACCTCCAGCTACACCTTTATCTGGGCAATGGGTGGAGAGAACCAGGCCTTTGACGACATGGACAACCTTAAGGTAACCGAACTGAAATAATCCTGTGAATACTCCTTTGGGAGGTGAGCTTATGACCCAGTTGATCGATGACCGGCTGAAAAACGCAATTGAACAGTGCTTTATGGACCCCGAGGTTCGTGAGCGCAGCTATTATCCTGAGTTTCGCCGCGGCTGGATGAAAGTGTTCGAACAGGTTGGCGAAAGCTGTGAACCCTATTTTGACTTTTCTTCCCCTGCGTGCTTTTGCGTTGCCTGCGATTTCCCCGGCTTTGATCTTACGTTCCATTTTGCGCAGCTGAAGATCGATGAATGGTACGAAAAAGAGCTTAGAAGACGGAAACAAGTGGTTTTCTTCAGCAAAGAGCTGACACGGGACCGAAAAACCGGGCAGCTCATGTTTCACGAGGCGGTGTGCCGCTGCACACCGGATGCAGAGGAAAAGCTGCTGGAAGAGAACATGCGCAATATTATTGCCTGTGCTCTTCCGCAGACCTCCCTTACCATGGAAATCATCTACGGCAACAAGTGGGTGGAACGTAGGATCAACCCGCTGCGCCGGAATACTCTGGATATATTCCTGATCGGAACCGATTATGTGCCTGCGTTCCTGGGCAGCCCCCTGGAAATGGCGGTTTACTTGTTCCTGATGGATATATGCATTATTAAAGAAAATCTGGGCAAGGCAAAGGACGAAGATATTAAAGGCCTGCTGCATATCATGCGGCCGTCTCCCATGCTTCGTATCCGGGGCCTTGCATAAACGAAATGGAGTATAGAAACATGACTATGATGGAACAGATCGCACAGATGGGCGTTGTGCCTGTTGTTGTGCTGGAAAATGCAGAGGATGCAGCTCCTCTGGCAAAAGCTCTGATCAATGGCGGCCTGCCCTGCGCTGAGGTTACCTTCCGTACTGCAGCAGCAGAGGAATCCATCTGCCGTATTGCCCAGGCTTATCCTGAAATGCTGGTGGGTGCCGGCACGGTGCTTACCATCGACCAGGTGGACCGCGCTGTGGCTGCCGGTGCTAAGTTTATTGTAACTCCCGGCTTTGACCCCGAGATCGTTGACTACTGCCTGGGCAAGGACATTCCCGTGTTTCCCGGCTGCGTAACCCCCTCCGAGATCTCTCAGGCTCTTAAGCGCGGCCTGAAGGTGGTTAAGTTCTTCCCGGCTGAGCCCTTTGGCGGTGTAAAGACCATCAAGGCTCTGGCTGGCCCCTTTGGTGCTCTGAAGTTTATGCCCACCGGCGGCGTGAGCGCAAAGAACCTGCCTGACTACCTGAACTGCAAGTCGATCCTGGCCTGCGGCGGCAGCTGGATGGTAAAGGGCGACCTGATCAAGGCAGGCGAGTTTGACAAGATCGAAGAAATGACCCGCGAAGCGGTCTCTCTTGTAAAAGAGATCCGCGGCTGAGCACCGTCAATTCAAAACAATAGAAGGAGTACTATTATGAATCTGGTACTGAAACCCAAAGAAGAATGCGCCTTTGATGCCGTATCTCTTGGCGAGATCATGCTGCGCCTGGATCCGGGCGAGGGCCGCATTCGTACTGCCCGCAGCTTCCGTGCATGGGAAGGCGGCGGAGAATATAACGTGGTTCGCGGCCTGCGCCGCTGCTTTGGCCTGAAGACCGCAGTGATCACTGCCTTTGCCGATAACGAAATTGGCGCGCTGATGGAGGACTTTATCCTGCAGGGCGGCGTTGATACCTCCCTGATCAAGTGGATGAAGACCGACGGCATTGGCCGCATCTGCCGCAATGGCCTTAACTTTACCGAGCGCGGCTTTGGTATTCGCGGTGCAGTTGGCTGCTCCGACCGTGCCAACACTGCCATTTCCAAGGCCACTCCCGAAGATTTTGATTTTGAGTATATCTTTGGTACGCTGGGCGTTCGCTGGCTGCATACCGGCGGTATCTACGCTGCCCTGTCTGAGCAGAGCTGCG
>JAKSSN010000183.1 GCA_024403095.1 Oscillospiraceae bacterium | reverse complement strand
TCCCCTTTCTGAATTCTGTTGTAATTTTAGCATAATATGCTTATTCCGTCCATAGGGGCAAATAAAAAACCTGCTGGCACCCCGATTGAGGAAAGTGCCCGCAGGTTAAAAACTCACATAAGAAAGAAGGCTGCCACCAACGGCATGGTTATTGCACAGCACAGCATGGTGATCACATTGATGGCGCCGGCATAATCTGCCGTTTCACTATCGTTATAAATGCGGCTCATCTGCATCACCGTGGCTCCGCTGGGTCCGGCTGCTGCCAGCAGGCTGATCAGAAGAACCGTTTGCCCGTTGGGCACAAGGGAGGCAAGCCCAAGCACCCGGGCGATCAGCGCCATGATCAGCGGCATAACAAGCATACGAAGCACTGTAACCAGCCACACCCGCCGGAACGAAACCACCTTTTTCAGCGTCATGCCGCCGATGGTCATGCCCGAGATCAGCATGCCAACCGGGCCGACCATAGCTGCGACCATGTCGATTGCCTGGTCAATGGGGCCCGGGAAACGAAAACCCGTGAAAAAAATGATCACTCCAACATAAATGGCAATCAGATTGGGGTTCAGCAGGATCTTTTTCAGGTCCACTCCCTTTTCGCCGGAGATCATATGCCGCAGGTGGGTCCACTGCAGGGTGATCTGCACCACATTATAGGCACAGGTATAAATCACCCAGTCTGGTCCAAAAAGCGCAGTGACCAGCGGAATCGTAAGAATACCGGCATTTGAGTAAATGATGGACGCCCGTTCGATGGTCTGCAGTTTCAGCGGGCGCTTCAGCAGGCGCATTGCGCCGATAAAAATCACGTGCGTAAGCATGGCAAACAGCACTGCCAGCAGCAGGCCTCCCAGGATCTCGCGGGTAGGGTTCACCTCAAATGCGTTCATCACCGCAAACGGGCAAATGATATACAGCGAGAGCATGGATAAGCTTTTGATCCCCTCCTGCTGCACCAGGCCGCAGCGCACGGTAACAAAGCCAATAAGAATAATAAAAAACAGCGAAAGCAGTCTTGCAAACAGCAGCCCAGCCATTTCCATTTTAAGTCGCCTCCTGTAACGCAGAGAATGCCGCAGGCAGAAATCTTCTGCCGCGGCATTTCTGTTTAATTGATGACGCTGTAATACGAATTACTTGTTCACGTCAATAATGATCTTGCACACATTTTTGCCCGTGAGCATCATGTCGATTGCGGTGTTGATATCGCTCAGGCCAAGACGATCGGTTACCATGCGGTCAAGGCCCATGGTCTTCCAGTTATCTTCCAGGAAGCGTACGCCCTGCTCAAAATCTTCCTGTGAGTAGAGGCGGTTGCCGATGAGAGTAATTTCCTTAAAGGATACCTTGCCGATAATAAACTTGTAGGCATCGCCGGAAAGGCCAAGGCTGAGCATCTTGCCGCCGCAGCGGCACAGGTCGGGCATCTGAAGAACAGGAATCTCTGCGCCGGAGGTATCGTATACCACGTCGAATCCACCGCCGCCAGTTACTTCCTTCATCAGCTCCATTGCGTCGGTTTCGGCCGGGTTAATGGTCTCGATGCCCATGGATTCAACAAACTGACGTCTGACCTCGTTGATCTCAGAAATGATCACGCGGCCGGCACCATAAGCTTTGGCAAAAATGGCAATGTAAAGGCCAACCGTTGCGCCGCCGGAAATAAACACCGTGTCGCCGGGCTGGATCTGGCTGCGGACCATAATATGCTGGCCAACAGCAAAGGGCTCGCCAAGAATGGCAACATCATCGGGGATGTCTTCATCCAGAGCTACCAGCTTATCCACACCAACCTTGGTGTATTCGGCAAAGCCGCCGTCTACGTGCATGCCAAGCAGCTTCAGGTTTTCGCAAACGTGGGTAAGGCCACGCTTGCAGGCAGAGCACTCGCCGCAGGAAATAATGGGGTTCATCAGCACACGCTGGCCCAGCTTGAACGGGCCGGCATAACCCTCGGGAAGGGTCTCGATGGTGCCAAGGATCTCGTGGCAGAGAACGGTGGGCACCGTTGCCGTCATGTGCTTGCCGCGATACACGGTGATATCGCTGCCGCAGACACCGGCAAGTTTCACTTTGATGAGCGCCTCATTCTCATTGGGCACAGGCATAGGAATGTCCGTAAGTTCCAGGTCCAGCCAGTTTTTTAATACAGCTGCTTTCATCGTTCTGATCTCCTGTGTTATTGATCTTTGATTGGGTCCCGTACCGGATCAGGGCTGCTTGCCGATGTAAGCAAGGATACCGCCATCGACATACAGGATGTGGCCATTTACAAAGTTAGAAGCATCGGAAGCAAGGAACACTGCAGGACCCATCAGGTCTTCTGCTTCGCCCCAGCGTGCAGCGGGAGTTTTAGCAATGATGAACTGGTCAAAGGGATGTCTGCTGCCGTCAGCCTGGGGCTCACGGAGAGGAGCAGTCTGAGGAGTGGCAATGTAGCCAGGTCCAATACCGTTGCACTGGATGTTGAATTCGCCGTACTCAGAGCAGATGTTGCGGGTGAGCATCTTCAGGCCGCCCTTTGCAGCTGCGTAAGCGGAAACGGTCTCGCGGCCAAGTTCGCTCATCATGGAGCAGATGTTGATGCTCTTGCCGTGGCCCTTCTTGCTCA
>JAKSSN010000182.1 GCA_024403095.1 Oscillospiraceae bacterium | reverse complement strand
TCTTTGCTTGCGGCGGCGGTATCTTCACTTCTGCTGCAGAAGCAGCAGCTAAGGTTGGCGGCAAGGTCATCGGCGTTGACGTTGACCAGGCAGCTACCATCGATGGCTACGCAAACACCGAAGGCATGACCGTTACTTCCGCAATGAAGGGTCTTGCAGCTACTGTTAACACCGCTCTCACCTCTCTGAAGAACGGCAGCTTTGAAGGCGGCAAGATTGACAATCTGGGTCTTGTTTCCGACGTTCCCGCTGAGAACTATGTTCAGATCGCTCCCTCTACCCAGTTCTGCGACAGCTTCACTGAGGCTGACTACGAAGCACTTGTTGCTGACATGCATGCCGGCAAGATCGTTGTTTCCAACGACATCTCCGCAATGCCCGCAGTAACCGCAGTTACCGTTGACGATCAGGGCAACATCAAGTAATTTTTCCATCAGAATTCTAAAAACGGGCAGGTCTTCGGACCTGTCCGTTTTCTTTTTTCCGCATCAACCGGGGGAAAATCGATTTGTATTTTATTTATGGATGTAGTATTATAAAAAAAATATTCTCATCGTGTTATCAAATCTCAAACAAGGAGGATGGTACCCTTGGAGCAGTATGCAATTGAAATGCTTCATATCACCAAGCGCTTCCCCGGCATCATCGCAAACGACAACATCACCCTTCAGCTGAAAAAGGGCGAGATCCACGCTCTGCTGGGTGAAAACGGCGCCGGCAAGTCCACTCTGATGAGTGTTCTTTTTGGCCTGTATCAGGCAGAAGAAGGTGTGATCAAAAAGGACGGCGTTGAGGTGCAGATCAAGAGCCCGAACGACGCCAACGCTCTGGGCATCGGCATGGTTCACCAGCATTTCAAGCTGGTAGAATGCTTCACCGTTCTCGATAATATTATCCTTGGTGTGGAGCCCACCGGAAAAGCCGGTATCCTTCAGAAAAAAGAAGCCCGTGAAAAAGTGCTTGCTCTTTCTGAAAAGTATGGCCTGCGTGTGGATCCTGACGCAAAAATCGAGGATATCACCGTTGGTATGCAGCAGCGCACCGAGATCCTGAAAATGCTCTACCGCAATAACGAGATCCTGATCTTTGATGAGCCCACCGCGGTTCTTACCCCCCAGGAGATCAAAGAACTGATGCAGATCATGAAAAACCTCGCCGCCGAAGGCAAGAGCATTCTGTTTATCAGCCACAAGCTTGCCGAGATCATGGAAGTAGCCGACCGCTGCTCCGTTCTGCGCAAAGGCAAATATATCGGCACCGTAGAGACCAAAAACACTACCATGGAAGAGCTTTCCGCCATGATGGTCGGCCGCAACGTAAACTTCCATGTGGAGAAAAAGCCGTCCGTTCCCGGCGATGTGATCCTCTCTATTGAGAATATGACGGTTGCCTCCAAAACGCATAACAACAACGCCGTTAAAAATGTTTCCTTGAAGATCCATGCCGGCGAGATCGTGTGCCTTGCCGGAATCGACGGCAACGGCCAGTCGGAATTTGTCTATGGTCTTACAGGCCTTGAGCCCCTGGTCAGCGGAAAAATTGAACTCTGCGGAAAGGACATTACCAAAGATTCCATCCGCAAACGCAATACCAACGGCATGAGTCACATTCCTGAAGACCGTCACAAGCATGGTCTGGTGCTGGATTATTCGCTGGAATACAACATGATCCTTCAGCGCTACTTTGAAATGGACTTTACTGACCGCATCGGCTTCCTTCGCAGAAAGAACATCCGCGACTACTCCGACCGTCTGATTGAACAGTACGACGTCCGTTCCGGCCAGGGTTCGATTACCGCCGCTCGCTCCATGTCCGGCGGCAACCAGCAAAAGGCAATCATCGCCCGCGAGATCGACAAAGATCCCGAACTTTTGGTTGCAGTTCAGCCCACGCGCGGCCTGGATGTTGGTGCCATTGAATATATCCACAAACAGCTGGTTGCCCAGCGTGATGCCGGTAAAGCTGTGCTGCTTGTATCTTTGGAGCTGGATGAAGTCATGGATGTTCCCGACCGCATTCTTGTAATGTATGAAGGCGAGATCGTTGGTGAGCTGAATCCTAAAACCACCACACAGGAAGAACTTGGCCTGTACATGGCCGGTGCCAAGAGGGATGAGGTGAAAGCATGAAAAAACTTCTGAAGAATGAAGGCGTGCAGGCTTTCCTTGCCTCCGTCATCTGTATTATACTCGGCCTTCTCATTGGATACATTGTGCTGCTGTGCATTAATCCTGCCGGCGCTACAGAATCCATGGTAGGTGTGATTAAGAATTTTCTTACCGCATCCAAAGCTGCCCGTCGCGTGAAGCTGTTGGGCAACACGCTTGCCAAAACAATGCCGCTGCTGATGTGCTCGCTGAGCATTCTGTTTGCCTACAAAGTCGGTCTGTTTAACATCGGTGCTGCCGGCCAGTATGTTGCCGGTGCCTGCGCCAGCCTTTATGCCGCCCTGGCATGGGGGTGGAACTGGTTCCCCTGTGTTCTTTTTGCCATGGTCGCCGGTTCTCTTCTTGGCGCCATTGTTGGTTTTCTCAAATCCCGCTGCAACGTAAACGAAGTCATCTCCGGTATTATGCTCAACTGGATCTCCCTTTATACGGCAAACACCATTCTTACCCTGGTCAAGGAGTC
>JAKSSN010000181.1 GCA_024403095.1 Oscillospiraceae bacterium | reverse complement strand
CCGCCGTTTCCGCCGCCATTTTTCGGCTTGCGGTTGTGATAGTAACGCCGGTGATTGTTGTTTTTGGGTTTGGCAGCCTGTCCTTCGCCGCTGCTCTGTGCATTGGCGTTTTTGTCGGAAGGCACATTCTGCTGTTTTTTGGGTTTGTTCGGAGCTCCTGCCCCCTGCGCAGATTTGTGATTTCCCTCCTGGGAGGGGAGTTTCTCCTGACCCTTTGCCTGCTTTTCTGCCGGTGCACCTTTGCCGCGGTGATAATTGCGGTGACGGCCAGAAGAATGTCTGCCCGATCTTTCTTTTTCGTTCTTTGCTTCTTCCGGGTTCTCGGATGCCTGTTTTTCCGGCATTGCTGCGGCCTTCTCGCTCGGCTGCTCCGCCTGGCTGCTTCCCGGTTCTGCTTTTTTCTTTCTGCGGTTGCGGCTGTGGCTCCGCTCTCTCTTCTCCGGTGTTTCATTCACAGGAGCCTGAGTTTCTTCCCTGCTCTCGCTGCTCTCTTCTGTAAAGGAGGTTCCTAAAACAGAGGGGCGTTCCCAAACCTTTGCGGCTGCCTCGATCTCCTCTTCGGGCTCTTCTTCCTGAGGAACATATACAAAAGTAGATACCGGTGCACTGCCATCCTTGGGCCTTCCGCCAGGCACAGCACAGAGTTCATTGGGCTTATATACATGCAGAGAATCGTCAGAATCGGAATCCAGGCGCACTTTTACGGTCTGCCGCAGGAGATTTACCTGAACTGCCGTTCCGAATCCATCCTTGGTTTCAACAAAGGCGCCCTGCTTGGGAACCTTTTTCACCAGGTCCTCATAGGCCTCTTCTTCATAGCGCAGGCAGCACATCAGTCTGCCGCAGCAGCCGGAGATCTTGGTGGGGTTTAACGACAGCGACTGGACCTTTGCCATTTTTGTGGATACCGGCTGGAAATCATCCAAAAACTGGTGGCAGCAGAAGGGTCTTCCGCAAATGCCCAGGCCGCCGATCATTTTGGCTTCGTCGCGCACGCCGATCTGGCGCAGCTCAATACGGTTGTGAAAAACAGCTGCCAGGTCCTTTACCAGCTCGCGAAAGTCCACGCGATCCTCGGAGGTAAAGAAGAAGGTGGTCTTGCTGCCGTCAAAGCTGCATTCCACATCCACCAGCTTCATATCCAGGCCGCGCTCATTTATTTTTTTCTGGCATACTCCGTAAGCTTCTTTTTCACGTGCGGAGTTTGCTTCTGCCATGCGAATGTCATCTGCGCCGGCTTTGCGTACTACCGGG
Organism: Oscillospiraceae bacterium; assembly: GCA_024403095.1. Taxonomy (GTDB): domain Bacteria; phylum Bacillota; class Clostridia; order Oscillospirales; family Oscillospiraceae; genus Limivicinus. The sequence continues at coordinate 1,396 of JAKSSN010000181.1, read as the reverse complement.
CGCAGCGGAAGCACCACAGAAGTCTCCGGAACACTGTGCACACCGCGCACACAATCCGCGATCTCCAGCCCCTTGGAAGTTTCCACGATTACCCGGTCGCCCGGATGCATCTCAACTCCTGCAGGGTCGAAGAAATAGCATTTTCCTCTGTTTTTAAACTTTATGCTTACAACATCGATTACGTCGCTCAATTCGGTTCTCCATTTCTGTCGGTCCCCGGCATGGAACATGCAAGAAGACCAAATATCTGTTTTGCGCTGATGTTAACATTCAGCCAGGCAAGGTACTGATCCATCTGCCCGTACAGCTCCAGCAGATCTTCGGCTTTCAGCCCCAGCATATTTTTTCTGCCGGCCAGCATGTCGGCGATCAAAGATTGCACACTGGCAAGAAACTCGCCGGCTGTGCGCCCGTCCATTCCCTCGTTGCGAAAGCACCATGTCAGCAGCTGCAGCTCATCTCCGGATGCAAGCGCTTTCAGGTATTCCTTGGCTTTCTTCAGCGTTTCGCTTTCGCCCTCTGCTTCTTGCTGGCGCCCATCACTTTTATGAAGGCTGCGAATATCTGCGCAGCGGCTTCGCACCGTCTGCAGCAGCATCTGCGGGTTTTCCGCGCACAAAAGGAAGCAAACAAATGCCGGCGGCTCCTCAAACAGCTTTAAGGCCGCGTTCTGCGCCTGAAGGTTCATGGTATCGGCTTGGTCGATAATATATACTTTTTTGGTGGCTTCGTTGGGGCGAACGATCGCATCTTCCGCCAGCTCGCGGATCTGCTTGACCACAATTTCCCGTTTTTCTTTGCCGCTCTCATCTGCCTGACGGCGAACAAACCCCAGGTCAGGATGGCTGCCGGATGCAACTTTGCGGCAATCACGGCATTTCCCGCAAGGGCGCGCGCCCCCGCCGGAACAAAGGATCGCCGAAGCCGTATGCATTGCTGTATTCAGATTTCCCTTTGCGTCAGAAGTGCTGATGATATACGCATGGGAAAAGCGTGTATCCGCGGGGAAAGTCCAGTCTGCCATAATGCACCCCAAGAAGAAACATTAACGGTTTATTTTACAATTTATTTCCCTTCACGTCAATTGCTTTTCCTCAGCGGATATTGAAACTTCAGGTTGGTCTTTTTTTAATTTACCCTTAATTCTCTTGATTTTAAGAAAACGTATATAAGTTGGGATTTCCCCATATTTGAAAAACCTTGCCGAACACTATTTAGGCATCACCAAAGTATTCAAATGGAACTGTAGCTCAAGGGTTGAGTGCGGCCCTGGAAAGCCGCGTGATGCTGGTTCGAGTCCAGCCAGTTCCACCATACATGAAAAATCCGAACTTACTCCCGACCGGGAGTGCGTTCGGATTTCTTATTTTCATCAAAGATATTACATACTGAGTTT
>JAKSSN010000180.1 GCA_024403095.1 Oscillospiraceae bacterium | reverse complement strand
GCCCGGCTGCTGGTGGTTTTAAACCACTGCACCGCCTCTTCCATGCTCAGTAGCCACACCTTGTCTATGGTGTCGTTCCCGCCTGGGGTATGAAATTCAGAATTTTCCGGGGTATGAATCGCACACTCCAGAATCGCTTCCTTTTCTTCCGGGCTGAAGGTGCTGTTGTAATACTCTCCGTTCAGCCAGGCCCGCAGGCTGCAGGTCTCCCAGGCCACGGATTTCCATTTATCATGATATGCCCTTTTGCAGATCTCCCGGTCCGCAATCACAACTGCAGTACCTGCTTCCTGGTCCACGGTCAGCACGCGCCAAAAGGTGCCGTCTTTTCCCATGGCAAAGCAGCAGCCGGGGGAAAATTCCGTTACTGTATAATGCACAACGGTTTCCATACCAGTTTCTCCTTATCTGTTATCCTGCTGCCTTACGGCACCTCAGCCTTACAGCTGCAGCTCGTCCAGCTGGCTGATGATCTCCTTCTGCCGTTCATAGAACAGAAGTTCCTTGTTATGGGCAAAATATTCCTTGCAGCCATAGCGGCTGATAAACCGGCTGGCGTAGTAGCTGATGGTAAGCTCGGTGACCAGGATCACCATCTCCTGCCCGTCGCCGAACACGTCCTCGCAGAATTTGAACACGTTGGAAAGCTTTTTGCCTGCCTCATCGGCATGCTTTTTCAGGGCCTTGGTGCGGCTGTCAAAGTCGCCTTTCAGCAGCTTGAAGGCATCAGCCGCGGTGGCCGGGGCTTCTTTCAGCAGCAGGGCAGATTCTTTCTCCAGGGCACGGATGGCGCGGTTGAGGGCAAACTGGTCCTCGGCGCTGAGCGAGCCGGCTTTTCTGCCGCTGGCAATGGCGGCGCGGCGGGATTTTACCTGGGTCTCGATGGCGGAGCCAGCATCGGCGCCGGGCTTAACCAGCTCGGTGCGCACGGCCTTCAGGGCATTCAGCAGCTCGGTCTGCACCTTTTCATCGGTGCACACATCGCGCAGGGGCTCGGTAACGCCGTCCAGCAGCAGGCCAAGGAGGGAAAGGCGCTCGTCGAACTTGGCGGCTTTTGCACGGCCCTTGATGGTTTCCACGTTGCCGCCGTTCAGGATCTGGTCCACCTGGTAATCGGAGCGGTATTTGTTGAACAGGTCGTAGTACACGGCAAAATCCTTGGCAATCTTGCGGTTCTGCAGGTACTGGCCAATCAGCTTTTCCGTTACCTTTATGCCGTTTTCCTCATACAGGCGGATCATATCGCTCAGGTCGCACCAGCCGCGGGCAGTTACAAAGGTCTTGCCGTCCACGCTGGTCTCGATCTTGTAAAAATCGCCTTTTTTAATATCCAGGTAGGTGGTGATGGAGGCATGCACGCCGGACTTGTAGGCAAATTCCTTCCACACCTCGTAATCCGGCTCCACGTCGATGCGCTTCAGACGGTCCCAGGTTACGATATCGAACTCGCGCACCGAGTTGTTGTACTCGGGCGGGTTGCCGGCCGTTACCACGATCCAGCCGTCCGGCACGCGGTGGCGGCCAAAGATCTTGTACTGCAGGAACTGCAGCATGGAGGGCGCCAGCGTCTCGGACACACAGTTGATCTCGTCCAGGAACAGGATGCCTTCCTTTTTGCCGGTCTGCTCCATCATCTCGTATACACTGGCGATGATCTCGCTCATGGTGTATTCCGAAACGCTGTATTCCTTGCCGCCGTAGGTCTTCGTCTCAATAAACGGAAGGCCCAGGGCGCTCTGGCGGGTGTGGTGCGTCATGGAATAGGAGATGATGCCCTTATCCAGCTCCTGGGCCACCTGCTCCATAATGGCAGTCTTGCCCACGCCCGGAGGGCCCATGAGAAAGATGGGGCGCTGCTTTTCAATGGGGATGCGGTATTCGCCAAATTCGTTTTTGGAAAAATACGCCGTCATGGCGTTTTTGATCTCGTCCTTGGCTTCTTTTATGTTCATGGCTGTTCTCCTTGCCGTTAAATATCTTCTTTTTCCAGCACCAGTTTAATGGCCCAAGAAGGAATCTCCGGGTTGTAATAATCGTCGCGGATAAAAACAAAGGCAGTGTCGTAATCCGGCTTGCGGGCCGGGAAAGTTCCCCAGCCGTCGGTGAAATAAATGAGGCCCTTCAGGTTCGTGAATTCCCCCGCCTTCTGCAGCTGATCCACATACTGGAACACGGGGCGGAAATCTGTGCCGCCCAGGCCGCGGATCTTCATATGCTTCAGGTAGCTGTCGAATTCTTCCTGAGTCGTGATCTTTGCATCCTCCTGGATCTCGGCATCGCACTGGATGATATGCAGGTTGATGCGAGAGAAAAAGCTCTCGGTGCTTTTCAGAATGTTATAGGTCTTCTGCAGAAAGGTCTGCACCAGGTCACCGGAGGTGGAGCCGGAAGTGTCGATGGCGATCACGAATTCCTTGATCTTTTTCACTTCCTTGTACTCCAGCGGTTCGATCAGGGGCACTTTTTTATACAGCTTAAGGCCGTAGGTATAAAAGATATAGTCAAACTCATCGTCGTTGATCTTCATGGCTTCGCCCATCACGGCGAATTTTTTCAGAAAAGCGGTGTAGTCGTATTTTTCGCGGTTCACTTCCTTCAGGTTCTGCATCAGGCCGCCGGCTCTGTCGCCCTGGTTCTTGCTGAAGGTCTCCATATCCATCTGCAGCTT
>JAKSSN010000018.1 GCA_024403095.1 Oscillospiraceae bacterium | reverse complement strand
ATTATGCAGAACAATCAGTTTTCCGTTACTCTCGGCAACTACAAAGGCCTTCACTACAGCATCCCCGAGGCTGAGATCAGCGACAAGGAAGTAGAAGAAGTTCTGGTTCAGGAGCGCAACAGCGCTGCCAAGCTGGTTACTGTTGGCAAAGCTGCCGAACTGGGCGACACCGTTGTGATCGACTACGCAGGTTTCTGCGACGGCAAGCAGTTTGAGGGCGGCACATCCAACGAGCCCTATCCCCTGGAGCTGGGCAGCCACAGCTTTATTCCCGGCTTTGAAGAGCAGCTGGTTGGCGCAGTTGCCGGCGAGAAGCGCGATGTAAATGTCACCTTCCCCGAGCAGTACCATGCTCCCGACCTGGCAGGCAAAGAAGCCGTTTTCAAGTGCATGGTGCACGCCGTGCAGCAGAATGAACTGCCCGCTCTCAGCGATGCCTTCGCAAAAGAGCACTACAATCTTGAAACGCTGGACGATCTGCGCAAGGTGATTCGCGAGGACCTGCAGGCAGAAAAGAAGGCTCAGGAAATGAACAAGGCAATCAACACCCTGATCCGCAGCATTGTTGACAGCAGCGAGATCAAGCTGACGGACGCCTTCCTTACCGAATGCATCGACCAGATGATGAGCTACATGAACGCTCAGCTGCAGCAGCAGGGCGCAGATATTGCCACCTACTGCCAGTTCAGAGGTATCACCGAAGAGGAACTGCGCAAGCAGGTTTCTGTTGAAGCCGAGACCAATGGCCGCACTGTGGCTGTGCTTGCCGCAATTGCCGAAGAGGAACAGCTGGAAGTAACCGATGAGGATATTGAAAGCGAGCTGACCCGTATGGCCGGCCAGTATGGTATGCAGCTGGATCAGCTGAAGAGCATGATTCCCGCTGAGCAGATCGAAGACATGAAAAATGGCCTTCGCACCACCAAAGCGGTTGACTTTGTGATGCAGAACGCCATTGCCGACTGAATCACCGGATTTTGTTCTAAAACACCCTTCCATTGCCGGAAGGGTGTTTTTCTTGTGCCGTGTTCAGGTTTCTGTTATAATCTCTCCTATAACAAATACAGGAGGTATTCCTATGGATTTTATTGAACTTGCCGCTCAGCGTTATTCCTGCAAAAAGTATTCTGACCAGCCTGTGGAACAGGAAAAGCTGAACCTGATCCTGGAAGCTGGCCGCCTTGCCCCCACCGCCAAAAATCTGCAGGAGCAGCGTGTTTATATTGCCCGCAGCGCAGACGCCCTTGCCAAGATTGACCAGGTAACTCCCTGCCGTTACGGTGCCGGTACCGTGCTTGTGGTTGCCTACGATGCAAATAACACCTATACCTACCCCGGTGAAAAATACTCCGGCGGTGTTGAGGACGCCACCATTGTTGCCACCCATATGATGCTGGCTGCAAAAAGCGTTGGCGTAGAAAGCTGCTGGCTGAACAAATTTAACCCCGATGAGCTGCACGCTGTGCTTGGCCTGCCGGAAAACGAAAAAATCGTAATGCTGCTTGACCTGGGCTATCCCGCCGAAGGAGCCGGTCCCCTGCCCAACCACAGCAGCCGCAAACCCCTGGCAGAAACAGTAAAAGAGCTTTAATATTTTTAAAACCCACTGCAAACGCAGTGGGTTTTTTCTTTATTGCTACGCTGTGCGGCGCTCTACGAACCAGCGCCCGATCACACTGCCCGTCTGGCCCAGAATACGCTCAAAAAACAGGTAGCTGCTGCGCCCGTTGACCCAGATGGTATAACGGTCGCCGATGCCGCCGGCACGCAGCGCAGGAGCCTGGCGGATCTCGGTTACTTTATCGATCTGGTAAACGCAGCCATTTTCCCAGGTGATGCTGCGGGGCAGCATATGCCCGTCGCTGCTGAAGATAAGCTCCACATCCACATAGACCTTGTACTCGTTATACATCTGCCGCCCCCCTTTCGCTCCGTGCATTAACAACTTCAAACGTGCATTTACTTTTGCAATTAACCTATGTGTTTATCTGACAGGGATTATATACTGGCTCGGGGTTTAGGTCAAGCACATTATGCTATTTCAAAATGTTATTTTAGAATTATATGCTTTTTCATTAAAACTCTGTATAGAACAAATGCACGTATCATGCCCTTGCGGGCACGATACGTGCATTTAACGTTTCAATTATCTGCTCGTTAGTTTATCTGCCGGCTTTGCGGTCTTTTTCGATCAGCAGTTTTACTGCTTCCACGCCCACACGAACCGCCGTGGAAGTATCCTCTGTCATCTGCTGGTCCAGGCCTGCCTTTTCCCGCTCCTGGTTCCATACCACATGGAAGCAGCTTCCGCAGCGTACGCCGCGGGCAGCGGCCACAACAAACAGGGCCGCCGATTCCATCTCGCTGCCTTTTACCCCAAGGCGCTTCCAGGCTTCCCACTTGTTCAGCAGCTCATAAGAAACCGGCATGCGTTCCGGGGCATGCTGGCCATAAAATGAATCCTTGCACTGCACGATGCCCGTGTGGGTACGGCAGCCCAGCTTCTCCCCTGCTTCGCGCAGCGCTGCGGTAACATCAAAATCTGCCACAGCGGGGAACTCAATGGGAGCATACTCCAGGGAGGTGTGCTCGAAACGAATGGCTCCGCTGGCGATCACCACGTCGCCTGCCTGAACATTCAGGTCAATTCCGCCGCAGGTGCCCACACGCACAAACGTGTCGGCGCCAATATTGCAGAGCTCTTCCATGGCAATGGCCGCCGAAGGCCCGCCAATGCCTGTGGAGCATACCGAAACTTTTTCGCCCAGCAGCGTTCCGGTATAAATGTTGTATTCACGGTTCATTCCCACATGTACGGGGTTATCAAACAGAGCAGCGATCTTTTCGCAGCGGCCGGGATCCCCGGGCAGCAGCACATATCTGCCCACATCCCCTGCTACGCAATGAATATGATATTCTCTTCCGGTATCCTGCATGGTGCGGCTCCCTCTGCCGGGTTTCGCCCGGCCTTTTTTCTTATATTTTACCACATCAGCGCCCCGGATGGAAGTACAGTCCCGGCAAATGCGGGTTTCTTTCCTCTGTCTTTTCTGCTATAATACCCTCTGCGCTGCGGCGCTTTGAATCATATATTTATATAGGAAGTACATATAATGGAAAGAAATCCCGAGCTGCTCACCGGCTTTTTGCAGCAAGAAATGGAAAAAAAGGGCTATACCGGAGTATCCGTGTGTATTCGCGGCCCGGAAGGCATTCTATATGAGCACGGCTTTGGCAGCCGCAGCGTGAAAAAAGGCACTGCCGTAAACCCCGACACCGTCTTCGGCATTGCTTCCATGAGCAAAAGCTTCACCGCGCTCAGCTGCTGCATCCTTGCGGCAGAAGGCAAGATGAGCCTGGATGATCCTATGGTCAAATATTTCCCGGGGCTTCACCTCCCGGGTGTTCCCGACGAGCTGGTAACCGTGCGTCAGGTTGCTCTGCACCGTGCAGGCATTCCTCCCATGGAGCCACTGGAGTGGTCCATTGCCATGAACACCAACGAGCGTGAATCCGAATGGATCCGCCGCATGCGCAAAGAGGCACCAAATCCCATGAACACCATTGACCAGATCGTAGAATATATCTCGCAGGGGCGTTACCGCACTTTGGGCGAGCCCGGCGAATACATGAGTTATTCCAACGAAGGGTATGCTCTGCTCAGTTATGTGGTGGATCAGGCAGCCGGCATGCCGCTGGAACAGTTCCTGATGGAGCGGATCTTCCGCCCCCTAGGCATGACCCGCTCGATCCTTGATGAGGATGCTTCCGGCATCCGCGCACTGATTGGTGACGATAACATCACCTCGCTGTATGACCGAGGTGAAAACGGCGAACTGCTGGAAGATGATGTCTGGTCGATCCTGCCCCCCTTCCGCGGCTGCGCCTGCATAAAAACGACCAGCCGGGATGTGACCCGTTACTACCAGATGCTTTCCGATGGCGGCCGCTTTGAAGGCCGGCAGATCATTCCGGCCGAAGCAGTGGAGCTTTTAGTTGGCCGCGAATTTCCCGTGCGCGTAAAACCTTTTGACTGCATGGGGCTTCGTAAGCGGCTGATGGCCGGCCGGGTCGTGTGCGAACATGGCGGCGCACTGCACGGAGTTTCTACTCACGGCGGATTTTTGGAGGGCGGCTATGCCTGCGCAGCCCTGTGCAACGACAGCGATGTGGACATGGCTCCCTTTTTCTGGGTGCTGTGCAACTATGTGATGGGGCTGCCCCTGGAAACCGAGCACAACTGGTGCAATCCCTGCGGCCGCCGCTTCAGCGCGGAAGAAATGCTCTTCGGCGATTATGTTGGCCACGAGGGCATTGTAGCCCACTGCCTGGTCTATCGCGACGGCGAGGGTCAGCTGGTCTACCGCAATTCTGACGGCGATATTTATGACCTGCAGTACTGTGAAGGCACGGTGTTTGCAGCTTTCAGCCGCACGACCGGCGAGCGTGTGAACACGCTGCGCTTCTTCCTGCGGGATGGCCACAGCTGGGCCGTTAAATGCGGAACCCGTATTTTCCAAAGAGCATAAGGCTGAGTATACTATAGAAAAACAAGGTCCCCGAGCCTAAGCAGCTCAGGGACCTTGTTTTAATCTGTATGCACAGTAAGGGTGGTGTACGGGATCACGATGCCGTTGGCATCAAAGGCTTTTTTCAGGTTTACGCGAACATCGGAACAGGCTTTAAACGAACGGCTGACATCTTTGGTTACCATCTGGCAGCGCAGAGAAAGCCCGCTGTCCCCCAGCTCACGCACCAGCACCAGCGCCGGCAGGGCATCGCTCTTTTTCTCTTCTTCGCTGCGCCGGTCCACATATTCGGGGTGGGAAGTGATCACTTCCGCCATAATTTTCATTGCCAGGTCAATATCCGATTCATAGGACACCGTTACATCAATGGGATAGGCAAAGGTCTCGTTATGGTAATTGCTGTTTTCCACAATGGCAGTGCTCATGACCGAGTTGGCAATGATGTAGGAAGTATTATTATAAGTAGTGATCACGGTATGGCGCAGGTTCATAGTCGTCACAACACCTGTCAGGTTGTTGCGTTCCGGCAGGGTAATGCGGTCGCCAATGTTAAAGGGCCGGAAAATGGTAATAAACACGCCATCGATCAGGTTTGTCAGCGACTCCTGGGCTGCCAGAGAAAACACGATCGCCAGCACGCCGCTGGATGTGAGGATCGTACGTACCGGGCCCTGCAGCACAGGGACCTGATACGCAATGTTTACCACGCCAATAAAAACGATCAGGCATTGAAGGATCTTATGGGCAAAATGGCGGTAGATCTTTCCGCCATCTTTTCCATCTTTGTAGCGGACAAATTTGTTCATCAAAAACATTGTCAGCCCACAAAAAACCAGCGTGACCGCAATGGTAATGATCAGAGAAAAAAAGTTTTCGTTCAAATCAGGTTCACCTCGAATAATAAAACATATCAGGCCTCATATTCTCTCTTCCTGATTACCATGAAGTGACAGCCGAACCATTCTGCAAGAAGCATCCTCACCCGAGCTTGGGCGAGGATGCTTCCTGTTTCTGTTTTCAGTCCGTAATTCCGTCGGAAGCGTTATTCTCTGCCTCTTCCGGAGCTTTCTCCTGAGGAGCCGGCTCTTCCTGGGTCTCGGGTGCAAACTGTTCGGCATTGGCAGCTTCTTCTGCGTATCCGTCCGTCATGGAAATATGGCGTGCGGGACGCTCGATGGTGCTGTCGTGCTTCACGTTCTTTGCCTGCTTAAGATACTCAGGCATAAACTCGCCATGTTCAAAGAAATACTTGAACTCGTCGGCTTCCATGGTTTCGTGCTGCAGCAAATACTCAGCAACAGCGATCAGCTGGTCGCTGTGCTCGGAAAGGATCTTTTCGCAGTCAGCGGCAGCCTGTTCAAAAATCTTTTTCACTTCTTCGTCGATCAGGGCTGCAGTCTCTTCGGAATAGCTCTTTGTCTGGCCAAAGTCGCGGCCAATAAAGATGCTGTGGCCGGAAGAATCATAGGAGATGGGGCCGAGCTTTTCGCTCATACCATAGCGCATGACCATGTTGCGGGCAGTGGAGCTGGCCTGCTGAATATCCCCGGATGCGCCGGTGGAAATATCGTCCAGGAACAGCTTTTCCGCAATGCGTCCGCCCAGGCTCATGACGATGGATTCATACATCTCGCTGCGGGAGGTAAAGTTCTCCTGATCTTCCTGCGGGCGCATCAGCGTAAAGCCACCGGCCATACCGCGAGGAATAATGGTGATGTAGTGAACGGGATCCACATGGGGCAGATACTGGGCTGCAACTGCATGGCCGGATTCGTGATAAGCGGTAAGCTTGCGGGCTTTCTCGCTCATCTTGCGGCTCTTCTTTTCGGGGCCCATCTGAACCTTAAGGATCGCTTCATCCACATCTTCCATGGTAATAAAGCGGTGTTTGCGGCGCACTGCCAGCAGAGCAGCCTCGTTCATCAGGTTCTCCAGGTCAGCACCGGCAAAACCGGGCGTGCCCTTTGCAATGCTGTTCAGGTCCACATCATCACCCAGCTGCTTGTCGCGGGAGTGAATTTTAAGAATTGCCTCACGGCCCTTAATATCCGGCAGGCCAACATACACCTGGCGGTCGAAACGGCCGGGACGCAGCAGAGCGTTATCCAGAATATCTGCGCGGTTGGTGGCTGCCATAACAATAACACCCTCGTTATTGCCAAAGCCGTCCATCTCAACCAGCAGCTGGTTCAGGGTCTGTTCGCGTTCATCGTGTCCGCCGCCCAGTCCGCTGCCTCTCTGGCGGCCAACTGCATCGATCTCGTCGATGAACACAATGGCGGGAGCCTGCTTCTTGGCCTGTTCAAACAGGTCGCGAACACGGCCGGCACCAACACCAACATAAAGCTCAACAAAGTCGGAACCGGAGATGGAAAGGAACTGTACACCCGCTTCGCCTGCTACCGATTTTGCCAGCAGAGTTTTACCGGTGCCCGGAGGGCCAACCAGCAGCACACCCTTGGGAATGCGGGCGCCCATTTCTGTATAAGCCTTGGGATTTTTCAGGAAGTCAACGATCTCCGCCAGTTCTTCCTTCTCTTCATCACAGCCGGCCACATCATTAAAGGTCTTTTTGTTCTTTTCCTCGCTGCCCAAACGGGTGCGGGCCTTGCTGAACTTGGCCATGCCGCCAGCACCGCCCTGCTGCTTCATCATGGAGTACCACAGCCAGAAGCCTATTCCAACGATAAGCACGTAAGGGATCATGCTGGCCCACCAGGGCACTACGAAGCCCTCGGTGTAGTCGTACTTTTCCAGAATGCCATCGGCGTACTGCTGCTGGATCAGCTCATTAAAATCGTTGTAGAACACAGAGAAGTTGTACATGCTGTAGCGTACATCCTTCGTGAGCAGCTTTCCGTCCGGAGCGCGCTCATCTGTGCGGATCTTAAGAATGATGTTATTGCCTTCCGTGGTGAAGGACTGCACCTTTTCCTCGGTAAAATAGTCCACCAGGTCGGAATAGACCACAGCACTGGACTTGGAATCGTTGTGGGAAAGATAGACCACTGCCACGATCATAAGGATCAGCAGCAGATAAAAACCTATGTCCCTGCCTCTGTTTCGCTTGATATTCAAAGTGTCACACCCTTCTGCGCGCAGCATGCGCGCACTTTATGCTAAATAAAAATGCTTGAATTACTTGCCGTATACTTCCGGCTTAAGCACGCCGATGTAAGGCAGATTGCGGTACTGCTCGTTATAGTCCAGTCCGTAACCCACCACAAATTCGTTGGGCACTTCAAAGCAGAAGTAATCTGCCCAGATGTCTTTTGCCTTGCGGTTGGAGGGCTTATCCATCAGCGTTACGATGCGGATGGAAGCAGGATTGCGGACCATCAGATATTTCTTCAGGTAGCTCAGGGTCACGCCGGAATCCAGAATGTCTTCCACGATCACCACATGTCTGCCCTGAATATCCTTGCTCAGGTCCTTCTGAATATTCACGGCACCCGTGGAGCTGGAGCCCTGGTAAGAGCTGACGGCCATAAAATCCATGGTGCAGTCAACATCCACATAGCGCAGCAGATCTGCCATAAAAATAAAGCAGCCCTTGAGTACACCAACAAAAATAGGGTTCTTGCCGGCATAATCCTTGGAGATCTGTGCACCAACTTCAGCAACCTTTGCCTGGATCTCTTCGTTGGAGATCAATACACGTTCAATTGCTTCGTTCATTTCTCTTTCTCCCTGTTATTTATGATCTGAATTTTTATCACTTCATCGCCCGGGCCGGCCGCCGCGCGCTCGTCAACGCAGTTCAGCACTGCCAGCACGCCTGCATCATCCCGGATCACCGGGGTCAGCTCACGGTCACGGACATTGATCTTATGCTCCAGAAACAGACTTTTCAGGCTTTTTGTACAATTCCGTCCCTGAGGGCGCATACTATCGCCGGGTTCCTTTCCTGTGAGCAACAGGGGTCCCGTTATATTTGCACATTTCAGCTGATAAGTCGTGAACGGACTGTTAATTTGCGGGGAAAACACGGTTTTTTCGCTGCATACAAGCAGGTCGCTGCCCGGAATCGCTGCGCTTGTGCCGGGAATCAGTTCGATGCGCGGCAGCACAGCCGTGTCTTTCGCCCCGCCAAAATACAGCCATCCCCCGTCGCGCCGCACGCGCATGCCCGGAACATCCGCAAAGCCAAGTCCCTTTCCGCCGGCAAGAAGCAGTACGGCTTCCACATGGGTGCGGGACAGGGCCGTGCCGGCAAGGCTGCGCACCACACGGGTGCGAACCGGGGCCGGAAGATTCAGCAGCTCCCCGCAGGGGACGCTGTTCTCTTTTCCTTTTGTATGTATAAACTCCTCGGCAAGGCCGCTCAGGAAGGTCTCATCCTCCCGCAGCAGTTCTGCTGCTGAGCCTGCATTGGTCACAAACGCTTCATTCACTTCCCGCAGTGCCGGCAGCACCTGGTGGCGGATGCGGTTGCGGGCATAGTCGTCGCTGCGGTTGGTGCTGTCCTCCACATGGGGAATATTGTGCAATTGCAGATACTGCTCAATTTCCCAGCGCTGCGTAAACAGCAGCGGCCGGATGATCTTGCCCCGTACCGGAGGGATCCCGGCAAGGCCGGCACTTCCCGCTCCCCGGGCAAGGTGAAACAGCATGGTTTCGGCATTGTCGTCGGCATTGTGGGCAGTTGCGATCACGTCGCAGCTCTGCTCCGCCGCCGTCTGCTCCAGAAATGCATAGCGCATCAGGCGGGCAGCCTCTTCCAGGCCAAGATGATTCTCTGCCGCAAAGCCAGGCACATCGCCGTGGCCAGCAAAGCAGGGAATTCCCTCCTGCCGGCACCATTGCTGCACAAAATCGCAGTCCCGCTGGGATTCCTCCCCACGGATGCCGTGTTCAAAATGCGCTGCCAGCACCCGGATCTCTCGGGTTTCTTCCAGGCTTTTCAGCCAGTGCAGCAGGCACATGGAATCGGCTCCGCCGGAAACGGCACACAGCACACGGCTGCCCTGGGGCAGCATGGAATACCGGTCCAGCAGGTCAGTCTTCATCGTGCCGCTTTTCTACCGAGCCAAAGGTGGTGTATTCCGGCAGCCAGGTGAGTTCCACGGTGCCGGTAGCGCCTTTACGGTTTTTCAGCACAATGGCTTCTGCCAGGTTGGGATTCTCGCACTCCGAATTATAATATCCGTCGCGATACAGGCCGATGACCACGTCGGCATCCTGCTCGATTGCGCCGGATTCACGCAGGTCAGAAAGCATGGGGCGCTTATCCTGGCGGGATTCATTGGCACGGCTTAGCTGGGAAAGACACACAACGGGAACATTCAGTTCCTTGGCCATGATCTTCATCATACGGCTGATATCGCTGACCGCCTGGGTACGGCTCTCGTTGGACCAGCTGTGTCCGCTGCCTGCCGACTGCATCAGCTGCAGGTAGTCGATCACAACCAGGGAAAGGTTGGGAATGCGGCGGCACTGGGCATTGATCTCGGAAACCGTAATGGAGGGGTTATCGTTGATGCGGATATCTGTGGCACTAAGTGCCTTGGCCGCCTCGGTGATCAGGGCCCATTGGCGGTCGGTCAGCTGGCCGGTGAGCAGGTTCTGGTTTGCAACCAGTGAAGCACGGCTCAGCAGACGGTTTGCCATCTGCTCGCGGGACATTTCCAACGAATAGATCGCCACTGTTTTTTTCAGCGTAAGGCCAACATGCAGGGCAATATTCAGCGCAATACTGGTCTTGCCCATACCGGGACGGGCCGCGATCAGGATCAGTTCGGATTTGTTCAGACCCAGGATCTGTTTATCCAGGTCAGGCAGGCTGGTGGAAAGGCCGGGGATCTTGTTTCCGCTGGCTGCTGCTTCCGAAAGTTCGGTGAATACATTCTGCATCACCTGGGAAATGGGAACAAGACCGCCGATGGTACGGTCCTGCCGCAGCGCATAGATCTTGCGTTCTGCCGCTTCCAGCATCATATCTGCGCTGCCCTCTTCCGAGCTCACCATGCTGTTGATCTCGTCCGCCGTTTCCGTAAGGCGGCGGAGCAGAGCCTTGTCGCGCACAATGGCGGCATACTCCAGCACATTGGCGGAGGTCGGTGTCATGCGGATCACTTCAGCCACATAGCTTTCGGTGTTATCCTCATAAACGCCGCGCACCTTCATCTGCTCAAACAGTGTTACCGGGTCGATCTTCATGGCAAAGGCAAACATTGCCTGCATGGTATCAAAAATGTCCCGGTTCCGTTTATCGTAAAATTCGTCAGCTCTCAGCTTTTCCAGCACATCGGAAATGCAGGCAGGGTCAATGAGCATGGAGCCGATCACGGCATGCTCCGCAGGTTCCGAATAGGGAACCCTTCTGCCAAGCAGACTTACTTCATCCATGATTTATCCTTCAATCACCATCAGGTTCACGTTTGCACTTACTTCGTAGCCCAGCTTGGCTTTTACGGTGTGGGCGCCAAAGGTCTTAATGGGCTCGCTCTGCACGATCTTGTTCTTTTCGATCTCAATGCCGCACTGCTCTTTCAGAGCGTCGGAGATCTCCTGGCTGGTCACGGCGCCAAACAGCTTGCCGGAAGAGCCTGCCTTGGCACGAATGGTGACCTGAACCTCGCCCAGGCGCTTGCCGTTTTCCACAGCAGCTGCACGTTCGCGGGCGATCTGTGCGTTTCTGGCCTTTTCCTTCAGCTTAAAGGCGTTGATATTATCTGCAGTGGCCTCGGTAGCCAGCTTGCGGGGCAGCAGGAAGTTTCTTGCATAGCCTTCGGAAACCTCTTTCAGTTCGCCCTTTTTGCCCTGGCCTTTTACATCTTCATTAAAAATAACTTTCATTTCTATTTCCTCCGTAACTCCGTTTATTGATTCTCCATATAATCGTCGATTGCAGAATACAGCTCTCTTTCCGCCGATTCCACCGAAAGATCCGCAAACTGTGCGGCTGCAACATTGCAGTTTCCACCGCCGCCCAGTTTCTCCATAAGGATCTGTACATTTACATCCCCAATGGAACGGGCCGAGGCGTAGGAGCCGCCCTGTCCATCTGAGGCAATAACCACCGATGCTCCCACGCCGGAAACATTCAGCAGTTCGTCCGCCGCCTGTGCTGCAACCACACGGCTGTGTCCGCCCTGCGAGGTTGCCACCGCAATGTCGCGGTATACCGTTGCCGTCTGCATGATGCGGCAGCGGGCAACCGTATCGTCCATGTTGGTCTGCATCAGTTTTTTCACATCGATCGTGCTGGCACCTGCCCGGCGCAGATAGGCTGCCGCGTCAAAGGTACGGTCACCGGTACGAATGCTGAAGTTCTTGGTGTCGAGTGTGATGCCGGCAAGAAGGGCTTCTGCCTCTGTCTTGCTTAGGTCAGTCAGTTCTGCCACTTCCTGCAGAATTTCCGTCATAAGCTCGCAGGCAGAGCTTGCGTAAGGCTCAATAAAGCTGAGCGCCGCATTGCCGATAAAGGTGGAACCGGTGCGGTGGTGGTCGATGACTGCCACACGTGTGCAGGAGAGCAGCAGGTTTTCATCCTCCACCTTTTCCGGGCGGCTGGTATCCACTACCGCCAGCAGCGTGTGGGAATCCGCCTGCAGCATAGCCTCTTCGGGGGTGATGAAAATATCCTTATAATAGTCGTTCTCGCGAATGAGCCGGATGAGCGGTTCCGCAGCATTGCCTGCCTTCAGGTCAATTACAATGTTGCTCTTTACCCCCATCTTGCGTGCAAGGCAGCATACGCCAACTGCGGCACCCATGCTGTCCATATCCGCAAAGCGATGGCCCATGGCATAGACACGGGAAGAATCGCGAACCAGTTCCGCAAAGGTGTTTGCCATCACGCGGGACTTTACTTTGGTGCGTTTTTCCACCTCAAAGCCGCGCCCGCCAAAGAACTCAAACGTAACATGGTTGCGGATGACCGCCTGGTCACCGCCGCGGGAAAGCGCAAGCTCCGCCGCCATATCGGCATACTGGATCGACTCGGCAAAGGTCTTTCCTTCCGTTCCCAGTCCGATGCTGATGGATGCTTCCACGCCGGATGGGCTTACCACAGAGTGGACATCCTGAATGATCTTAAATTTGCTGCTAACGGCAGCCTCAAGGTTGCGCTGCTCCATCACAAGAATATATCGGTCGCGCTCGAAGCGGCGGATCACCGCTGCATACTGCCCTGCCCAGCTCCACAGCCGGTCTTCAATGGCATCGCGCAGGTCGTTCTTAATGCGTTCCGGCTGGTTTTTGGAAAGCTCATCCAGGTTATCTATGACTATAACGCCTACCACCGGGCGGCTCTGCTCATATTCGATGCGGGTATCGTCGTATTCCGTTACATCCAGCCAGTAAGAGATTGCCATAAAGGAAGCAGCGGAATCGCTCGGGTCGCGGGGACGCACGATATTGCCATGTACCCGGTATTTGCGCCCGTTCACCTGCAGCAGGCCGGGGTACTGGGTTTTTCCTTCCGTGAGCCATTTACTGTTGAATTCGGGAATCGTATCTGTGATTGCCGCGTCCACACGGTTGCCCTTAATGCCGCTGATAGAAAAGAACATCTCGTTTGCCCAGATCAGGCCGGTTCCGTCCAGCTTAAAAGCGGCCATTGGCAGCGGGAAGTTGGAAAGCGTGTTCTTCTGGGCCGAATCCGTCTGATACGTCACGTCCTCGATATAGGCAGTGAGCTCGCGGCGGCGCTTGCGGCGAATGATCAGCGAGTACACCAGCAGTACCAGGATCACGCCTGCCTCGCAGGCTGCAGCTATCTGTTCGCCTATCAGAAATGTTACCCCTGTAAACACCAGCAGAATGATCAGGTAAAGGCCTGCACCCGGCTCGGCAAGTTTTTTCAGTTTTTTGTTCATCGCTGTATCACCCCTGAAGCAGCTTGCGCAGTGTATACTGCGGCTTTTTACCATATAGATAGATTATTATACCAAATTCCTACTTTATTTACAATAATATTTCTTATTCAGCATAAAAAATACCTCCGCAGACCATCTGTCTGCGGAGGTATTGCAATTTGCTTATTCGTCCAGCTTAAGCACAGCAAGGAATGCCTCGGTGGGGATCTCCACCGTTCCCAGCTGACGCATTTTCTTTTTGCCTTCCTTCTGCTTTTCCAGCAGTTTTTTCTTACGGGTGATGTCGCCGCCGTAGCACTTGGCAAGCACATCCTTGCGCATGGCGCGCACGGTCTCGCGGGCAATGATCTTGCCGCCGATGGCTGCCTGGATCGGCACTTCAAACAGCTGGCGGGGAATGTTGTCCTTCAGCTTTTCGCACAGCTTGCGGGCGCGGGCATAGGCCTTTTCGCGGTGGGCAATAAAGCTGAGGGCGTCCACCGGGTCGCCGTTTACGAGCATATCAACCTTGATCAGCTCGCTCAGGCGGTAGTCCGAAAGCTCGTAGTCCAGGGAGGCATAGCCCTTGGTGCGGGCCTTGAGTGTGTCGAAGAAATCGTAAATGATCTCGTTCAGGGGCATCTCGTAATGCATTTCCACCAGGCGGGTGTCAAGATACTGCATGTTTTTGTAGTCGCCGCGGCGTTCCTGGCACAAAGGCATGATGTTGCCCACATACTCGTTGGGCGTGATGATGCTTACCTTCACAAAAGGCTCATAGGCCTCCATGATCTGGGTGGGGTCGGGGTAATTATGGGGGTTATCCACCATAACCACCGTGCCGTCGGTCTTTACCACCTTGTAGATAACCGAAGGCAGCGTAGTGACCAGGTCAAGGTTGAACTCGCGCTCCAGGCGTTCCTGAATGATTTCCATATGCAGCATGCCAAGGAAGCCGCAGCGGAAACCAAAGCCCAGGGCGACCGAGCTTTCCGGCTCGTAGCTGAGCGAAGCATCGTTCAGCTTCAGTTTTTCCAGTGCGTCGCGCAGGTCGGGATATTTGCTGCCGTCTTCGGTGTAGATGCCGCAGTATACCATGGCGCGGGCAGGACGGTAACCGGGCAGAGGCTCGTCCGCCGGGGCTGCTGCTGTGGTAACAGTGTCGCCCACCTGCGTATCGGATACGTTTTTGATGCTGGCTGTAAAATAACCAACATCGCCGGCCGAAAGCACATCGCAGGGGTCAAAGCCGATGGGCCGCAGATGGCCAACTTCCACCACTTTGTATTTGGCGCCGGTGCTCATCATAAGGATCTCGGAATCGCGGCGCAGCTCGCCGTCGCGCACGCGGACCAGAACGATGACGCCGCGGTAGTTATCATACTGGCTGTCGAAGATCAGAGCTTTCAGGGGTGCGTTGGGGTCGCCCTCGGGGGCGGGCACATTGGCCACGATATCCCGCAGCACGGCATCGATGTTAATGCCCTGCTTTGCGCTGATCTCCGGGGCATCCTGGGCCGGAACGCCAATGATCTCCTCCACCTCGTCCTTTACGCGCTGCGGGTCGGCAGCGGGCAGGTCGATCTTGTTGATGACCGGCAGGATCTCCAGGTTGTTATCGATGGCAAGATAGGTGTTGGAAAGTGTCTGTGCTTCCACGCCCTGGCTGGCATCAACGATCAGCACGGCACCTTCGCAGGCAGCCAGAGAACGGCTGACCTCGTAGTTAAAGTCAACATGGCCCGGGGTATCGATGAGGTTCAGGGTGTAGTTCTCGCCGTCTTCTGCCCGGTAGTCCAGGCCAACCGCACGTGCCTTGATGGTGATGCCGCGCTCACGCTCCAGGTCCATATTATCCAGGATCTGGTCCTCCATGATGCGCTGCTCAACCGCATTGCACTTTTCAATCAAACGGTCGGAAAGGGTGGACTTTCCGTGGTCGATATGGGCAATGATGGAAAAATTTCTGATATGCTTCTGGTCTGTCATGCTGTACTCCGTTTTTTCGGGCGGGGCAGAGTATGTTTGCCCGCAATTCCCTCATTTTATTTGGCTTATTATAATTTATTTTCGCCCTGCTTGTAAACAGTAAAATCTTGCAAATGGATACTGCTTGTTGTATAGTAAGCGTGTTAAGCAAATCTCTAATTTTTGAAATATTTTAACTCGGAGGATATTACTGATGTTTGAAAATCTGGTTGAAATTCTGAAAGCCAATCCCCGCAAGATCGTTTACACCGAAGGTTCCGATGCCCGTATTCTGGAGTCTGCTGCCCGCCTGAAGAAGGACGGCTTCCTTACCCCGATCCTTATCGGCAATGTGGAAGAAGTTAAGGCTGCTGCTGCAAAGGGCAACTTTGATATAGAAGGCCTGGAGATCATCGATCCCCTCACCTACGACAAGATGGACGAAATGGTCGAGACCATGGTTCAGCTCCGCAAGGGCAAGATGAGCGCAGAGGACTGCCGCGCTGCACTGCTGAAGGGCAACTACTTTGGCACCATGCTGGTAAAGATGGGTGTTGCTGATTCCCTGCTGGGCGGCGCAACCTACTCCACCGCCGACACCGTACGTCCCGCTCTGCAGCTGGTTAAGACCAAGAAGGGCGCTCACCTCGTCAGCAGCGCTATGATCCTTGTGAAGGAAGGCTGCGAGACCCTGTGCATGGGCGACTGCGCAATCAACATCAGCTACGAAGACGACAAGGATAAAGAAGGAAATGTTACCTTTACCGGCGCACAGAAGCTGGCTGAGGTTGCTGTTGAAACTGCCAAGACCGCAAAGGCTTTCGGCATCGACCCCAAAGTTGCTATGCTGAGCTTCTCCACCAAGGGCAGCGGCAAGGGCGGCACTGTGGATCTGAGCCGTGAAGCTACCAAGATTGCAAAAGAGCTGGCTCCCGAGTTCGCTATCGACGGCGAGATGCAGTTCGACGCTGCAGTTTCTCCCGTTGTCGGCCAGCTGAAGTTCCCCGGCTCCTCCGTTGCAGGCTACGCCAACACCTTCATCTTCCCCTGCATCGAAGCCAGCAACATCGGCTACAAGATCGCAGCTCGTCTGGGCGGCTATGCTGCATACGGCCCCATCCTGCAGGGTCTGAACGCTCCCATCAACGACCTCAGCCGCGGCTGCAACGCTGAAGAAGTTTACGTGATGAGCATCATCACTGCTGCTCTTGTCTGATCAGCAGAACGAATCTGACAACTGATTTTCCGCGCGGCAAAGCGAAGCGCTTTGCCGCGCTTTCTTTTGGGAGGCAAGCAAAATGGAGCGGGAAGAATATATGGACCTGGCACTTGCCCTGGGGCGCGAAGCCGCTGCCGCCGGTGAGGTCCCGGTGGGCTGCGTGATCTGCAGCCGCGAAGGTGAGATCATCGGCCGGGGGCGAAACCGCCGGGAAGAGACCGGCGATGCCACCAGCCATGCCGAAGTGGAAGCCATCCGGCAGGCCTGCGCCGCAGCCGGCAACTGGCGCCTGGACGGCTGCACCCTGTATGTTACTCTGGAGCCCTGCCCCATGTGCACCGGCGCCATTATCAACGCCCGGATCCCCACCGTGGTGTTTGGTGCCCGGGAGCGGCTCAGCGGTTCCTGCGGCAGCGTGATCGACCTGTTTTCCGAAAACTATGGCCACTCCCCGGCGGTGTACGGCGGAGTACGCGAGGCGGAATGCGCTGCTTTGATGAAAGATTTTTTCTCCTCGCTGCGTCTGCCGCCCGAAGACCTCTCCACCCTGTCTCCAAAGCTTTTGTAATTGAACAAGCCGTGCCTGTTAAAAAGCAGGCACGGCTTGTTTTCTTTGCAGGCTGTGGTATAGTTTATGATATAAATTATGCGGATACCGCCCGCACAAGCGCGGATAGGGAGGCCGAAACCAATGCGTGACCTGGATTACCTGGCTCTGCTGAGCCATGAATACCCCAATGCGGCAGCAACTGCCGCCGAGATCATCAACTACAAGGCTCTGCTGGGCATGCCCAAGGGCACGGAATATTTCTTCTCAGACCTGCACGGAGAGCACCGCGCCTTTATTCACATGCTGCGCAGCTGCAGCGGCAACATAAAAAACAAAATCAAAGAAACCTTTGGCGATTCTCTGCCCGAAGAGGAACTGCAGGAGCTTGGCTCGCTGATCGCCTACCCCGAACACAAGCTGCGTCACCCCGCCGGCGAGCCCAAACGCAGCCTGGAGTGGCAGGAGCAAACGATCCGCCGCCTGCTGCAGGTTGCCTATACCGCCAGCCACAAATGGAACCGCCGCACGGTACGCAAATATCTGCCCACGGCCTATGCCCATGTGATCGATGAGCTGATGCACTCTGCCCATGCCTCTGCCGACAAGGCAGAGTACTACAGCCGCATGATGCAGGCAGTACTGGAGACCGATGCCGGTTACGACTGCATTGAACGTCTGTGTACCCTGATCCGCGCCCTGCTGATGGACGAGCTGCACATCATCGGCGATATTTTCGACCGCGGCCCCCGCGCCGACCTGATTATTGACGAGCTGATGAATTTTGACAAGGTCGATATTCAGTGGGGCAACCACGACGTAAGCTGGATGGGCGCCGCCGCCGGCAACGATGCCTGCATTGCCACGGTGCTGCGCATTGCCACCGCCTATAATTGCTTTGATGTGCTGGAAGATGGCTACGGCATCAATCTGCGTCCCCTGAGCATGTTTGCGGAAGAAGTCTATTCCGGCGACCCCTGTGAATGCTTTAATCCCCATCTGCTGGACGAAAACCTGTATGACGATGTAGATCCCGGGCTTGCTGCCCGCATCTGCAAAGCCATCAGCGTGATTGAATTCAAGCTG
>JAKSSN010000179.1 GCA_024403095.1 Oscillospiraceae bacterium | reverse complement strand
AGGATCACACCGCCCAGGATCGAGGCTTTTCCGGCAAGCTTTGTGCCAAATTTTTTGCCGATGATCAGCCCGCCAATGCAGATAAAGTAAGTGACAATGGCTATGATCACCGATTCAATCAGTGCGGCGATCACATCGTATTCGGCAATGGTAAAACCAACGGAAAGCGCATCAATGGAAGTGGCAACACCCTGCACCATCAGGGCCGCAAAGCCAAGGCCGGGCTTTTCTTCCTCTTCTTCGCCGCCGCGAATGCCTTCCAGCAGCATTTTTCCGCCGATGTAGCACAGCAGGATCAGTGCGATCCAGGGAATAAACTTTTCAAATGCAGAAAAGATCTGAACGATCGTGTGCACGCATACCCAGCCGATCATTGGCATGCCAAACTGATAGGCAGCGAAGGTTCCTGCAATCAGGCACATCTTGTTTTTGTGCATTTTCGGTTCTGCCAGGCCGTTTGCCATGGAAACAGAAAAAGCATCCATTGCCAGCCCAACGCCAAACAGCACCGCGTTCAAAAAGAAAAGAAGATCCAGCCGCATAATTGTCTCCTACCAACTCAATGTAAATAAACGGCTGCGGAGTACCGCAGCCGTTTTATTATATCTTCCGGGGGTGAAAAAAGCAATCCTTACTGCTTGCAGAGCTCTGCAGCAATCTTTGCGCCAAGAGCCACGTTGTTGTAAACCAGCTGGATGTTTGCTTCCAGGGAGGAACCGCCGGTGAGCTTCTGGATCTTGTCCAGCAGGAAGGGAGTGGTCTTTTTGCCGGTGATGCCAAGCTCTACGCTCTCCTTGATGGCTGCATCAATGTTTTCGTTGATGTAGTCGGGATCCATGGAGTACTGCTCGGGGATGGGGTTGGCAACCAGCATGCCGCCGCGCAGGCCGCATTCCAGCTTTGCGCTGAAAGCAGCAGCGATCTCAGCGGGGGTATCCAGACGGTAGTCCACTTTAAAGCCGCTCTTGCGGGTGTAGAAAGCGGGCATATCTTCAGTGCCGTAGCCGATTACGGGAACGCCCTTGGTCTCCAGGTATTCCAGGGTCAGGCCGATATCCAGAATGGATTTTGCACCGGCGCAGATGACCATAACAGGGGTCTCAGCCAGCTCTTCCAGGTCAGCGGAGATGTCCATGGTAACTTCAGCACCGCGATGTACGCCGCCGATGCCGCCGGTAGCAAACACCTTAACGCCTGCCATTGCAGCAGCGATCATGGTGGTGGTAACGGTGGTAGCACCGTCTTCGCCGCGGGCGAGAAGAACAGGAAGGTCACGGCGGCTTGCCTTGGGAACATCAAGGCCGCGCTTGCCAAGGTATTCGATCTGCTCGGGGGTGCAGCCAACGGTGAGCTTGCCGCCGATGATAGCGATGGTAGCAGGAACAGCGCCGTTCTCGCGGATGATCTTTTCAACGTTCAGAGCGGTCTCAACATTTTTGGGATAGGGCATACCATGGGAAATGATGGTGGACTCCAGAGCAACAACGGGCTTGCCAGCGTCCAGAGCAGCCTGAACTTCGGGAGAAACGGAAAGATACTTGTTCATGTTCATGATAAGAAACTCCTTATATTTGAAAATTATTAACTTACTCAGTAGTTTTGTTCCACACGCAGGCGGACTGCATCGGGGGAGAGTGCAGGGTTGATGGTTTCAAGGCCTTCTACTGCAATCGAGGCAGCGGCATTGGCGGCTTTGGCTGTTTCCAGCAGGCCAAGGCCCTGGCTGAAGGACCATGCAATGGCTGCCATCATAGAGTCGCCGGCACCGGTGGCATTTTTCATGTTTGCCCGGCAGCAGGGAACCAGCTCCATGGTGCCGTTTTCGCAGGCAAGCACACCTTCACCGCCGCAGGAGATAAACAGGCGCTGAATGCCGGCATCCAGCAGCTTCTGCGCTGCCGCGCGAAGCGTGGAATCATTTGTGATCTCGATCCCGCTGAGCAGGGCGGCTTCCAGCCGGTTAGGCTTAAGCGTGTGGATCGAGCCAAGAATGGGCAAAAGCTTTTTTGCTTTTATGGTGGAAACGGGGTCGATAAACAGGGGGGCGCGTACATGGGTTGCCAGATATGCCAGAGATTCCTCCGGAATGTTTGTGTCGGCAACGACCAGGCTTGCTTCGTTCAGCAGCTGCAGATTGGCAGCCAGATAATCCGGGGAGATGCGGCTGCAGATCTCCATGTCGGATACGGCCAGCTGCATGTCGCCATCCGGGCCTGCCAGAAACAGGTAGGTGGAGGTGGTAGCTCCCGCAATGTGGAGCGCATGGGAAATATCGATCCCCAGCTCGCCGCAGGAGGAGGTGACCGTAAGGGCAGCGGCATCGTCACCCATGGCTGTAAGGAAGCGCACATCCATACCCAGCAGGCTCATGTTGTGTGCAATATTTCGCCCCACGCCGCCCAGACTGGTGCGGACACGGCCGGGATTGGAATCGCGCATCACAAGGGGAGAAAAGCTCTCGCCGCCAATATCGATGTTTACGCCGCCAACCACAACCGCATAAGCGGAACTGCGCAGCACATAACCCTTACCGGCAATATAGCCCTTTTTCATCAGGTTTGAGATGTGAACTGCCACAGAGGAGCGGGTTATGCCGGCAAGCTCTGCCAGCTTTTCCTGGGATATTAAAGGATCTTCTTCAATCCAGCGAAGGATCTGCTGCTCACGCTGCGTCATAAAG
>JAKSSN010000178.1 GCA_024403095.1 Oscillospiraceae bacterium | reverse complement strand
GAAATATTATGCACATTTCGAATGTTCAGCTCGCGTATGCTTTTGCCGATCCAGGTGGAATGCGGCTGGATCTCATAGATGCCATAGTCGTCTGTAAGCGGCATCAGGTCAAAAATACTGTCAGAGCTTTCACTTACCGCGATGCGGCGAGCAGTCTCCTGCTCCGGATAGATCACGTAATCCGCCCCTGCCCGCTTCAGGAATTTTGCCTGGATATCTTCATCCGCTTTACTGTATATTTTTTTAGCCTTCAGTTCACGAAGCAGATCCGTCACTTCCAGGCTGATCTGGAAATTGCGTCCCACACACACAAAACAGGCATCATAGCTGGGGATGTCCAGGCTGGCCAGTGCCGCTTTGTCCGTGCAGTCCGCAATTCGCGCACTTGTAACCAGCTTTAAAAGATCTTCCATCTCGTGCTCATTGTTGTCAACCAGCATCACTTCACAGCGCTGCTTTGCCAGTTCCCGGCAAAGATGGTGGCCAAAGTTTCCTGCTCCAATTACCAGAAATGTTTTCATTTTAACTCCTCATCCCACGGTTATTTCTTCTTCCGGGCAGCGTACTGCCGGGCGTGCTTTCTTTTCAAGCAATGCTACTGCAAAGGACACGCTTCCCACGCGCCCCATATACATCAGCAAAGCGATCACCAGTGCAGAAGCTGTATTTAGCTGCTGCGTGATTCCTGCTGTCATTCCTACCGTTCCTATCGCAGAAAATGTTTCAAACAGAATATCCACCAGATCAAAGTTCTGCAGGGCGCAGATCACAAGCGTTGCCGCCAGAGCGGTTCCTATATTAAACAGAAGGATCGTGCAGCTTTTCTGCAGCGTATCCTGAGAGATACTTCTTCCAAACACCTGCGGCTTCTGTTTTCCCTTGAACCCGGCAAACAGATAAAGAAAAATTACCGCGATCGTGGTCGTTTTCACGCCGCCTGCCGTTGAGCCAGATGAACCGCCCACGACCATCAGCAGAATTGTCAGCAGCTTGCTTCCGCCAGACATTGCGCCCACGTCCACGGTGTTGAAGCCGGCGGTTCTGGCAGTTACGGAGGCAAACAGAGCTGTAAGAATACGGTCGCCCAAAGCCATCCCTTCTCCAGTTGCATGGCTTTCAAAAAAGAAAATCAGCAGCGCACCGCCAAATGTGAGAATGGCAGAGACCACCAGCACCAGTTTGGAATGCAGCCGATAACGCTTCCAGTGAAACCGGTTTGATGCCAGATCTCCCCACACAAGAAAGCCAAGTCCGCCGGCAATGATCAGAACCATCAGAACCACATTCACAAACCAGTCGCTGTACAGCGTGGTAAAGGAACCGAAGGGTCCATAGATTCCCATCAGGTCAAAGCCTGCATTGCAGAATGCTGAAATTGCATGAAACACTCCATACCAGATGCCCTTTATGCCCAATCGCGGCACAAACGCTGCCGCAAGCAGCAATGCACCGGTACCTTCAAAAACGGCAGTATACCGGATGATCTGCCTGGAAAAGCGCAGGATTCCGCTGATCTGCGAGTTATTCACGCTCTCCATCATAATTTCACGCTGCCGCAGCCCCATGCGTTTTCTTGCAACTGAGTAAGCAAAAGTGGCAATGGTCATAAAGCCAAGTCCGCCGATCTGGATCAGCAGAATAATGATGACCTGTCCAAACATCGACCACCCGGTCGCTGTATCCCGCAAAATAAGCCCTGTAACGCAGGAGGACGATATAGCAGTAAACAGGGAGGTGAGCAGCGGCGCCGATTTCCCATCTGCCGAGGCGGCAGGAATCATCAGAAGCGCCGTGCCGATCAGGATCATAACAAAGTATCCCAAGGCTATGACCTGAACATGCGAAAGACTGTTTTTCTTCATATTCTCTAATTACCTGGAATTCAGTTCTTTTTTGGTTGCCGTTTCCACACGCTGGGGAGCAGCAGCATCAGGATCGGATATATTTCAAGTCTGCCGAAGATCATCAGCACCGCAAGATACAGTTTCACTGCTGTCGGCAGGAAGGAATAGCTGCCAAACGGTCCGAATACGGAAAGTCCCGGGCCAACATTCGACAAACATGCCAGGGATCCGGAAAAGCTGGCTGTAAGGTCGCACCCAACCAGAGAGAGGATGATCGTACTTAGGATCAGCGCCGCTAAATATAAGATAAAAAAGGAATATACCGAGCGAGTTGCCTTTCCGCTGATGGTTTTTCCGTCCATATGCGAGATCTTCACCTCACGCGTATGCACAGACTGGCGTGCATCTGCCCAGGCAGATTTTATCAGAATAATCACACGGCTGACCTTTACGCCGCCTCCGGTGCTTCCTGCGCAGCTGCCAAGGATCATCAGCAGCAACAGAATTATCTGGCAGTATTGCGGCCATATAATAAAGTTCGACTGCGTAAACCCGGTAGTGCTGATGATCGCGGCAACATTAAAGAATGCATAACGCACTGCCGTTCCAAAGTTTCCGTACAGCTTTGTAATTCCCACGGCAATCGCTGCTGCTGAAGCGAAAACCACCAGCAAATACACGTGAAGCTCTTCGCTGCTTACCGCAGCACGGAACCTGCGGATCAGGAGCAGATAATAAAGGTTGAAATTCACGCCAAACAGGATCATGAATACCGTGATCACGATTTCCACGTAGGCACTGTTAAAGGCAGCAATTCCATTGGAGTAGGTGGAAAATCCGCCCGTCCCTGCTGTGGAAAAGGAATGCAGCAGCGCATCATAGAAGCTCAGCCCTCCGCAGCACAGCAGGATCGTTTCCACGATCGTCATCACGCCGTAGATTGCATAGAGGATCTTTGCTGTATCCCGCATTTTGGGCACCAGTTTTCCTACCACCGGGCCAGGAACTTCAGCGCGAATGATATGAATCGAAT
>JAKSSN010000177.1 GCA_024403095.1 Oscillospiraceae bacterium | reverse complement strand
GGGAAAAGGATCAGGTCCGCGCCTTCGGCAGCGGCGCGCTCAATGGCCGCCAGGGAAGAATCCACCCCGCCGCTCATGGCGATCAACGCTTTTTTCACCTGTCATCCCTCCCATGCTTGGTGTGTCTCTGCCGGCACAAGGGCCGGTTTTCAGCACCGGTCCGGATAGAACTATTTAAATACTACCAACCTACTATGTCAATAGGCAAATAATTCTTTTGCGCTCTTGCAATCTGCGGGCGCTGTGATATAATATCTGCCGAAAAGTGAATAACGATCAGACTTCAGGTGCCTCTGACTGTTTGCGGCGCAAACAGGGCCAGAGGGTAAAAGGGAAACAGGTGAAAATCCTGTACGATCTCGTCACTGTGATAGGGGAGCTTGTTCGCATTCTGCGAAAGTGGAGTCACTGGCCAAAAGGCCGGGAAGACCGCGAAGAAGTGCCGATCCTTCAGCCAGGAAACCTGCCTTTATGTCTGGGTACACGTGATCACGAGGAATTGGTCGTACCGGGGAAATAAGGCTTTGCAATATAAGCCTTTGTTTTGGTGCACCAAATTTGCCGTTTTTGCAATTAGGGTGGACCAATTTTTTTATGTCCATTTCTAATAAATTTATCCAAACAAGGAGAAGGAAAAATGAAGAAGAATGTACTTGCACTCCTTCTGTGCGCAGCTATGCTCTGCATGCTGCTTGCCGGCTGCGGCGCACAGAACACTGCTCCCGCTGCCACTGCACAGCCCGCAGCTGCAGAGGAACCCGCTGAAGAGCCTGCAGCTGAAGAAGCAGCTGAGGCAGAAGAGCCTGCAGGCCCCACCGACCAGGAACTGGCCGACGAAGTTGCCGCTCTCATCGATGCCATTTATGTGCAGGAGCGCACCGAGACCACTGATGCTGACTGTGCCGCTGCCAAGGCTGCATGGGATGCCCTTACCGACGAGCAGAAGGAACTGGTGGAAGGCGAAGAGGCTGACCCCGATTACTTTGGCCGTGATACCGGCGACGCCAGCCTGGACGATGCCCTGAATGCCGACGAGATCGGCGAGAACGAGATCCTGGTCGTCAGCTTTGGCACCAGCTTTAACGGCAGCCGCACCGAGGATATCGGCGGCATTGAAAAGACCATTGCTGCAGCCTACCCCGAATGGTCCGTCCGCCGTGCTTTCACTGCCCAGCTCATTATCAACCATGTACAGGCACGCGATGGCGAAGCCATCGATAACATGACCCAGGCACTGGATCGCGCTGTTGCCAATGGCGTTAAGAACCTGGTCGTTCAGCCTACCCACCTGATGCATGGTGCTGAGTATGACGAAATGTGCGAAGCTGTTGAGGCTTATGCCGACAAGTTCGAGTCCGTCCGGATCTCCGAACCCCTGCTGGGCCCGGTTGGTGCCACCGGCGAAGAAGTGAACAGCGACAAGGCTGCTGTTGCTCAGGCAGTTGTTGACGCAGCCGTTGCCGAGGCCGGCTTTGAGAGCGCTGATGCCGCTGCTGCCGAAGGCGTTGCCTTTGTATTCATGGGCCACGGCACTTCCCACACTGCAAAGGTCACCTACACCCAGATGCAGACCCAGATGGCTCAGCTTGGCTGCAGCAACGTTTGGATCGGCACCGTGGAAGGCGAGCCCGAAGAGACCGAATGTGAAAACGTGATCGAAGCTGTGCATGCTGCCGGCTTCACCAAGGTGATCCTGCGCCCGCTGATGATCGTTGCCGGTGACCACGCCAACAACGATATGGCAGGCGAAGAAGAGGACAGCTGGCTGAGCATGTTCGTTGCCAGCGAGTACTTTGAGGATGTATCTGCCCAGATCGCCGGCCTTGGCCGCATCGAAGCAGTGCAGCAGCTGTACGTACAGCACATTGCCGACCTGCTGAAGTAAGCCTTTTCATCTTTTTGAAAGTAAAGACCCACTGGTATGAAAAAAACGCTGATCACCCTTTTGCTTGCAGCGCTGCTGTGCTGCACACTGCTTACCGGCTGCGGGGCCAAACCTGCAGACCCGGCTGCTGCCCCTGCTCCTGCTGCACCGGCAGTGGAAGAGACGGCCGCCCCTGCTGAGCCCCTGCCCGAAGCGCAGAGCGAGGAACCGGACCACAGCCCGGCCCTGCCGCTGCTGCCGGACGGACAGTACCTGGCCAATTTTGATACGGATGGTTCCATGTTCCACGTGAACGAGATGATGCACGGAACAGCTGTGCTTACCGTGCAGGACGGCGCCATTACGGCCCACCTGGTAATGCCCAGCAAAAATGTGCTGAAGCTCTTCCTTGGCCTGGCTGAGGATGCTGCCAAGGAAGGCGCAGCCCTGCTGGAGCCGTCAGTAGAGTCAGTGACCTATGACGACGGGCTGACGGAAGAGGTTTATGCATTTGATGTGCCGGTGCCTGTGCTGAACGAGGAATTTGACCTTGCTCTGGTGGGCAAAAAGGACAAATGGTATGACCACCGCGTGTCCCTTACGGTGATTGGCCCTTATGCGCCCCCCCTGGAACTGGCCGACGGGGAATACACCGTGGAAGCGGTGCTGGAGGGCGGCTCCGGCCGTGCCGGCATCACATCCCCCCTCACGCTCATCGCCGAGGAGGGCAAAGTAACTGCCCTGGTGGAATTCAGCAGCCCCTTTTATGACTATGTGCTGCTGGACGGCCAGCGCTACGAGCCCCTGAGCAGCGAGGGCAATTCCTGCTTCCGGCTGCCGGTGACCACTTTAGACCAACCTCTCGCGCTGATCGCCGACACCACAGCCATGAGCACCCCTCGCGAAATTGAATACAGCATTGTGTTTGATTCCACAACTCTGAACTGAGGCAATGCCCACAGCCATTTTTCGGCTGTGGGCTATTCGCCTATCTTACAGGCATGAAAACAAGCATTTTAAAACTGAAAATTCTCCTGCCGGCACTGCTGCTGA
>JAKSSN010000176.1 GCA_024403095.1 Oscillospiraceae bacterium | reverse complement strand
TTGAGCTTGCTCCCGGCAAGGACGCAATGTGCCACATCAAGGACCTTGAGTTCAAGCGCACCGAAAAGGTGGAAGACGTTCTGAACATCGGCGACAAGACCTGGGTCAAGTTCACCGGCGTGGACGAAAAGGGCCGCTGGAACATCAGCCGCAAGGATGCTCTGAAAGAGCGCGGCGAAGCCTGATCGCAGTAATTGAAAATCAAAACTGCTCCGTGGAAACACGGAGCAGTTTTTCTTGTATTTCGTGCCGATTTATTGTAGGATAAGTTAACCTATTAAACTATTGATTGGAAAGGTGATGTGCTGTGAAAAAATCACTTGCCGTTCTGCTTACGCTCATTTTCCTGTTCACCCTTGTGCCTGCAGGCGTTTATGCCGCGGGAGGTAAAACCGATCCCGGCAAAACCACGGAAACCACCGAGGCCGCCCAGGATCCAGCCGACGCTGACAAAGCCGCTGAAGAACCCGTAGAGGAAGCTGCCCCCGAAGCTGAAGAGCCCTCCGATGCTGAGGAGGAGGCCGCGGAAGAAGCCGAGGAACCCGAGGCGGAAGAAAAAGAGGAACCGAAAGAGGACGAACCGGAAGAAACCGATGCTGCCGAGGAGCCGGAAGAGGAAGCCGAAGAGGAAGAGACGGAAGAGCCCTTTGTACGCATGATCATTAACGAAGCCGACAGCACCATTACCCTGGCAGAAAACGCCGTGTGCCTGCACAATGGCGGCACCGTATTCTGCACCAGCGGCGTGGTATTCAACAACGGCGGCACCGTATTCAACAACGGCGGTGTTATTTACAACAACGAAGGAATCGTTCACAACAACGGCGGTATCATCTACAACAACGGCGGCATGGTGTTTAACAACAGCGGCACCGTGTACACCTCCGGCGGCACCGTATATAACAACCGCGGCACCGTGGTGGATGTTCTGCCCGCCGAAGAGCCGGCAGAAAAGGAAGGCGCCTGAGCCTTAACCCGTTTTACCGGATAAGCAAAGGAAGACCCGCAGCAGTGATTGAAACTGCTGCGGGTCTTCCTTTGTTCTTTTATTATCCCTGTGTGCCGTAGATCAGGTCTGCAAGAATTTTTCGATTCGCTGCAAAGTCCACGCTGATTACGGAAGCTTCGTTGATCATGGTATTATAGCCGGTTCCGTCCGCCGGCACGCGGTTGGAGACCAGTTCATAGCTGAGATATGTTTTGCTTTTCAGCAGCAGGCTGAGGATCTCGCCCTTTGTCATATCTGTGGTGATACT
Source organism: Oscillospiraceae bacterium (assembly GCA_024403095.1). GTDB lineage: Bacteria > Bacillota > Clostridia > Oscillospirales > Oscillospiraceae > Limivicinus. The sequence continues at coordinate 1,685 of JAKSSN010000176.1, read as the reverse complement.
GGGCAGCACCATTTCCATCAGTTCATGCAGCTGGATCAGATTCAGGCCTTTTGCCTTTTCAAAAAGCTGGCCCAGCACGTTTCGCTGGCGCTGTGTGCGCCCGGAATCTCCCCCGCTGCTGTAGCGGCTGCGGGCATAAGCAAGGGCCTGTTTGCCATTCAGGTGATAGGTTCCGGCGGAAGAAGACGGAAGCAGGTCTGTTCCCCTTGCGTCTCCGGTCAGCTCGTTCATTTCCTGAATAATGCGCTGCATATCGCGGATCTCTTCCGCGCTGAGTTCCTGATCGATTCCGCCGAAGATGTTCACGATGTCCATAAAACAGTAGAAGTCCACTGTCACATAGCGGTCCGTCGGCAGGCCGAAATTACTTTCGATCACTTTCTCCAGCAGCGGCGCTCCGCCAAGCAAGTAGGGAACATTAATGCGGTTGCTTTCATAGCCGGGGATCTTCACATACATATCCCGCATAAACGAGGTCATAACGATCCGCTTGCTGTCGGGGTTGATGGACAGCATGATGATGCTGTCGGTTCGGCCGGTGGAAGCTTTGCCCGCCGCGCGGGTATCTGAGCCCAGCAGAAGGATATTCATCACATTGCTGCTGCCGGCGATCAGTTCGGTTTCCCCTTCCAGTGTTCGGCGAAGAAGTTCCTCTTCATCCAGCGGCTCTTCGATGATGGGCTCCGGCAATCTCATAGCCGGTTCCTCTGCCTGCAGCTGATCCGCCTGTGGGAGAGTTTTGCCGGTATCATACTGAATCTTGTTCAGGTAGTGATCAACGGAAAAAATGACCGTGAGGCAGATTGCCAGTGTGATAGCCATGGTGATCAGAGCAGTTTTCATTGCCCTCTTTTGCAGTGCCTTCCGGTCGCTTTGGGTATTGGCAGGCTCCCCTGCCGGTGTTTTTTTCTCTGCGCTCATTTATTCTATGCCTAAAATGTTTCTTCCTTTTGCATCCAATGCATTCAGTATTGCTTCCGCGCCGGCAGTTTGTATGGTTTCCCTTGCCAGGTGAAGATTTTGCCTGCGCCGGTCCATGTTATGGCAGTCAGAACCCAGAAAATGCAGTTTGCCATTTTGAAGATCTCGAATTGCCCGTGCTCTGGATTCCCGGTAAAGAAAGTAGGACGCATTCACCTGAACCAGCATCCTGCGCTCCAGCACCCTTTCTAAAAGGGTTTCATCCTTCAGCAGGCGCATATACCGGTCCACATGGGCAATTACCGGAACCAGCTGAAAATTGCGCCCCATCTGCTCGATCTCATCCAGGATCTGCCGCGTCCATGGTTTCATGGGCGGTTCGATCAGAATGCAGGGGGAATTTCCCATGCGCAGCTGAGCGATCTCCTCCGCAACGCTGATCCCTGGAAAATACAGCACCTCGGCGCCAAGAGTCAGCTGCGGGAATTCCACCTGCGGGTATGCATCGACTGCCTGAAGAAGCTGCTCCGCCGCGCGCTGCCGCTCTGCCAGAAAAACAGAGGGCGACGTTTCATTTGCATCAAAATGCGGAGTAGCCACCATATGGTCAATTCCCAGCCGAAAGCTTTCTTCCAGCATGCGCAGGCTCATCCCCACACTCTTGCTGCCGTCATCAATGCCGGGAAGCACATGGGAGTGAAAATCGATCATTTGTAATAACCATAGCCATAGCCGTAACCGTAGCCATAGCCCTTTTTACCATA
>JAKSSN010000175.1 GCA_024403095.1 Oscillospiraceae bacterium | reverse complement strand
AGATAGATGCCCATGGCGCTGGCCTGCTTGTTCAGGTGCAGGTTCCAGTCTACAAAACACCAGCCAAGCCGGTCGGAATCCATAACAATGCCGTTTTCATCCATCTGCTGCCTTGCAATGGAAAGCTGATGGATGGCAGTGGGATAAAGCTCCTGCGCGGTATCTGCATCCCCGGTAGCTTCCAGATAGGAGAGCAGTGTGGGAATATAGAACAGCGCATAGTCGAACATATCCGTATCGTCCACTTCAATCTCCGGCTCCAGAAACAGGCAGGCGCCAACCTTTTCCTGCTCCATGGTAGTTCCCGCAAACAGATACAGGCAGCGTTTTACCAGGTCGTTATTCTTATAAGTTTCATAGTTGGCAAGAGCCTGCATGCGAAGATCGCCCATCCAAAGGCGGCGGTCACGTTTCGGCCCGTCCTCAAACACGGTCTGCATGCAGCTGTGCAGCGTGCGGCAGGCAATGGCATCAAGCTGCGCCAGCTGAGGATCACCTGTGATCAGCGGCTCAAGTGCATGATCATCCGCAGAACTCACTGCCTCTGCGGCTGCTTCATCCAGCCGGAGCTGGTACTTGCTGCTTATATCAAGCGCCTCAATGCGGACATAGCGGAAAGCATATCTCCTTGGCAGCCGGAGCGTGCAGGGAAACACATCAATATGGATCTGTTCCTGCTGAATCCAGCCCTTGCTGATCCAGCCGTGATAATCCTCTGCGTTCTCCTCAAGCTCACAAAGGCGCTCGGCAAACTTGATTCTCAGCCAGGCGGGAGCATCAAAATGGCTGCCGACCGTGGAAAAATGGAAGGTAAGATAACCCACGTAGTGGTTGCCAAAATCAAGGGTAACCGAATCGCCTGTTTTCATCACTGCGGGAAGATCCGCATGGCAGGCAATCGTTTCCCGGAACAGCTTTGGCTCCAAAGCCTCTGCTTTCTTCAAAAAGGTTTCGTTTCTTCCCATTCCATCACTTCCAATTCTGGGCAACGGTCAGCAGCTCCCCGAAAGAAGCCATGTTGTATTCTCCTGCGCCGGCTGCGGAGGCATCCCCCAAACAGGCTACCTGCATCCCGGCTCTGTGGCCGGCTTCAGTGCCGGAAACGGCATCTTCCACCACAAGGCAGTTTTCTGCAGGCATGCCCAGCATCTGCGCTGCCTTTATGAACACTTCGGGGTCCGGCTTGGAATGCGTGATGTTATTGCCGTCGGATACGGCATCAAAGAATCCCTCCAGGCCCAGCCGCTGCAAGATCATAGGCGTGTTTTTGGAGGAAGAGCCGATGGCAAGCTTAAGACCCTTTTCACGCAAAGCAAGCAGAGTTTCTTTTACCTCGGGGGAAAGATCCTGCTCGGTGATCCGAGTAAGATACTGCTTATACAGTTCGTTCTTCTGGTTGGCAAGGTTTTCTTTTTCGGCCTGGGAATAGCTTTCGGTGCTGCGTTCGAGCACAATGTCCAAACTTGCCATGCGGCTTACTCCGCGCAAGCGGTTGTTCACTTCGCGGTCAAAAGGCACGCCGATGCTGTCCGCCATGGCCTTCCACGCAAGATAGTGGTATTCATCCGTAAAACAGATCACACCGTCTAAATCAAAAATAATTGCTTTCAGTTCCATATTTTTCACCATTTCAGCCATTCTTTTCCGCAGTAGGGGTCGCTGGGCGCAACTCCCACAAATTCACTTCTGCCCATCAGCTTTTCAACCACAGCCTTGCAAAAATGAGGCGCATTGCTGTACGCATTGATATAAGTGCCGATCATGGGCGCATCAAACAGGTGGTAGGGGTAACCTGTGCTGATCATCAGCACAGGAATCTCTGCCGTCATCCAGGGAGCATCGTCACCCAGGCCAAAGGCAACATTCCAGTTAAGACGAAGCGTAGTGTTGTTGGAAGCATTCTGCATGTTTGCAACATAAACATAAAGGTCATAGTCCTGCTTCATTTCTTCCACGCTGCGGTACATCTCGTGCATCAGCTTGCCTTTTTCGGGGCTGAGAGACTCGGTCATGAAATCCTGCACCGTGATGCTTACCCGGCGGTCGCGAACGGTTACTTCAAAGCCCTCGTTTTCAAAAAGCGTTTTCCACATCTGGGTAAATTCGTTGTTCGGGTCTGCGTCCTTCTGAATCACGTTCAGGTAAAGGCGCGGGTGTTTTGCGGGGGAGAGCGGCAGAAGTTTTTTCCTGTCCTGCACCAGGGTGATGGCTTTGTCTGCAACTTCATCTGCCCATGCACGGAATTGTTCACTGCCTACTGCGGCAAGGGCTTCCGGGGGAGGAACAAGAGTTCCGGCGGCCTGCTTCTCCGGCAGATGGAGGGAGGCTTTCAGCGCAAGGATGCGGGTAACGGCCTCGTTCAGGCGCTCTTCGCTTAAAATGCCGCTTTCGATGCCGGCCAGCAGATAGCCGTAGTCCTCGTCAAGGTCCTTGTTGAACAGAATGATGTCCGCGCCGGCGGCAATTGCGGTGGGAACCGACCTGCTTCTTGGCATGGCTGCGCCAAAGCCGACCATAGGTGTTGCATCGGTGGAGATCACGCCGTTAAAGCCACGCGTATCCCTTAAAAGCCCGGTCATAAGGGCTGAATTCAGGCTTGCGGGCAGCAGCATTTCTTCCTTCGATGCTTCGGGCTTGATTTTTTTTGCCCATGCGGGCTGAGCGATGTGGCCCACCATAACGGTTTTTGCCCCCTTGTCGATCAGCGTTTTATATACTCTGCCGTAGCTTGCGTCCCATTCTTCACAGGAAAGGGAGTTTACACTGGTGAGAATGTGCTGGTCGCGTTCGTCTACGCCGTCACCGGGGAAATGCTTGATCGAAACGGCCACACCGTTTTCGTCTGCGGCATCCATGTAGCGGGAGGCGCAGGCAATCACGGTGCTGGCATCGGAACCAAAGGTACGGGTGTTTGTGATGGGGTTATGAAATTCCTTACATGATTACAGGCCAGCTTAACCAGCACCCTCG
>JAKSSN010000174.1 GCA_024403095.1 Oscillospiraceae bacterium | reverse complement strand
CCTTGTCAGGAAGCTGTCCGGTACCGAAGCCGGGAGCCTGGTTGATCTCGTGCACAAGGCCGTTGTCTTCAGCCCGCTTCAGGATCTCGTAGGCCTCTTCCTTGGTGATCAGGCGGTGGGAGCCGGTCTCGGAATAGTTGATGGCATTGTCGTTCAGATACATGCACATGTCATCTTCCAGGTGGCCGCAGCCCTCGCCGGTCAGGCGGCGGGCACGGCGGCAGCTGCAGGGACCCACGCTGATGGCCCAGGCCTTTTCCACCAGGTGAGCCACTTCGTCGTAGGTGGCGCGCTTGGTGTTGTTTTCAATGGCGCTCTGCACCGGGATCACGCGCATCATGTTCATGCCGGCGTCCATAAACGGGGCCAGCATGCTCACGCGCCTGCGGGTGTATTCCTCAAAGCAGGCACCCAGGTCGGGGTAGCGGTCGCACTGCTCGCGGTTCGAGAGGATGCCTTCCATAATGCCGGGCACCCAGATGGGGTAGTACCAGCAGAGCTTTCCTTCCACCTTTCGGGCGCGGATCACGCCGGCCACCTGCAGCTTCTTCAGCTGGGTGAGGGTAAAGTCCAGGTCGGCTTTTGCCCGGCGGGCAATTTCCTCGGCGGTGCGGTCAGCTTCCAACTTCATGTGCATCATAATGCGGCACATATCATCGTCCACAATGGGGTCAAGAATGCGGTATTCCGGGTCGGAGTAGGTGATGCCGGTGTAGGTCAGGCTTTCCAGGCTGATCTTGGTGGCAAGCTTTAATATATTCGCGCGATGGGCCATAACAGTTCCTCCTTCGGCAGATAACGTGTGTGATTATATTTCTTCTTGTCTGAATTTTAACACTGCGGAAAGCCGGCTTCAATGTGTGGTTTGCATAGGATAGGATTTTCAGAACATTGCACAGAATGGGGGCGGTTTTCCTGTGCTTTCGGCCAAAAGCCGGCGCCGGCTGGCCTGCGTTCTTAAGACAGGAATGCACAGATACAGCCAAAGAAAGCAGGTGTGCCGGGAGCATCGGCTCCGGCACACCTGCATAAGGGCATATTCAGTTATTGCTGCATGGCGAGCCCAAACTCAGAACAGCCAGGCGCTGCCGCTTTCCTCGTCCTCGTCGTCCTCGGGCAGGGCGATCTCGAACTTAAAGGGCGGCTTGTATCTTTCCACCAGGGGCAGCAGCTCCTCCTGCATGTTTTCCTTCACATAGCATTCGTCGTCAAACACCATGGTCACCATCTTGCCCTCGGTGCAGGGGGCCCACTGGGGCAGGCCTTCGGTATTGGGGTTGCCGGTGCGGGCAAAGTTCACAAAGGCGCCGCTCATCACCCGGTTCAGGTACTGGTAGTTGGACTGGTGGCAGACGGGCAGCTTTTCCGCGTTGTGCAGGAAATAGGGGATATCGGAGCAGTGCCAGGCGGCGCGGCCGTTATCCACATCAAACACCTTGGCAAACAGGTAGTTATATACGGGGGCCGAGGCCTCGGCGGCTTTTTTCTTCACATACCTCACGCTGTCCGGCAGGAACATGGTGTCAAGGTCCGTGGCGTATACCTCGTTGGTGTTGGGGTATACCTTACGCCAGGCGGCCAGGATCTGCTCGCCGGCCTCTTCGCCGTAGCAGTCCTTCACGGCCTTTTCCCGCTGGGCGGGGGTGAGGGCACTGCGCAGGCCAAGGTCCATCGTGGGGCTGAACTCCGCCATCACGGTGCCTACCATGGTGGGCACGGTAAGGGCGTAGGGGGTAAAGTCCTTTTCCAGGGGGTCGCAGAGGTAGTAATCGTTGGGCTTGGGCTCCCAGTTCACGTTCTTACCCTGGGCTTTAAAGAAGGCAACGGCCTTGTTCATGGCCCAGATGAACTGCGGCACCGGGGCTTTGGCCAGCTTTTTAATGTCGCCGTCGGTGATGTTCAGGGTCTCCATCACCTTTTCCACCAGCTCCTTCGGCTGCACATCAGAGCCAAAGTGGTTCGGGGGCAGAACACCGCTCATCACAATGGCTTTGGAGAACAGGCCGTGAGCCTCCGGGATCTGGCCCAGCACCGTCACCTTGGCTCCGCCGCCGCTCTGGCCATAAATGGTCACGTTGTCCGGGTCGCCGCCAAAGGCGGCAATGTTGCTGTGCACCCAGCGCAGTGCCTCCACCAGGTCGGCCATGCCCACGTTGCAGGAATTGGCGTATTCCGGGCCATAGTCGCTCACGTCCAGGTAACCAAAGGCATTCAGCCGGTGGTTCACGGAAACAAACACCACGTCGTCCAGCTTGGCAAGGTTAAAGCCGTCGTAGCATTCCTGCTCAATGCTGGAGCCGGCAAAGTAGCCGCCGCCGTGGATCCAGAACAGCACGGGCTTTTTGGCGCTGCTGTTAAGCGAGGGAGTCCACACATTCAGGTACTGGCAATGCTCGCTGGCCGGCCAGAAGCGGTGGGTTACCATCAGCTCGTTCTGGGGAGCGGGCTCGTTCAGCACCGGGCAGATCACGCCGTAGCTCAGGGCGTCCTTCACGCCTTCCCAGGGCTTTACCGGCTGGGGCATTTCAAAGCGCTTTGCGTGGGCATAGCGGATGCCCTGAAAGATATTCACTCCGTCAAACCGAAAGCCGCGCAGCTTGCCGGCCACGGTCTGTACAACGGGGGAATTTACGCCGCATACGAATTCACTCATGGTTTGCCTCCTTTGATGCCGGGAATTCCGGCACAGTATATATAGTATAAAATCTCAGTAAAGAAATCATAGCAGATTCCGCGCCCTGCGTCCATAAAAAAGAAGCATCCCGGTAAAAGGGATGCTTCTGATATCGTTATCTTTCTTCTTTGGGCAGGCTGTTTTTCAGGATCAGCACGCCGTTTGTCTCCAGCTCGGCCGTGCCGCTCAGCTCCCGGCCACTCAGCAGGTCGGTGCCGCAGAGCTCATTCAGCTCGGCCGGTTGCCCGCTGGTGTTCAGGTAAAACTCATAGCGATATTTCTCACCGTAACGCACGTGG
>JAKSSN010000173.1 GCA_024403095.1 Oscillospiraceae bacterium | reverse complement strand
GTGGATGCAGAGCACTGCGCCAAATACCACCACCAGCATCACCTGCAGGTTGGAAAGTATATCCTGGCTGCTCCAAAAGCGGCTGAGCACTGCCCCCAAACGAACCCAAAGACCCGTATAATACTCGTTCTGAGCTTCAAAGCGGTCTTTTTCATAGCGCTCCCGGCCAAAGGCACGAACAACGCGGACACCGGTCAGATTCTCCTGTGCCATTGCGGAGAGTTTGCCCTCGTTCTCATCACACTCCAGAAAACCATCCGAGATCTTTCTGTGAAAAACAAGGGAGTTCCAGATGATGACAGGCATGGGGAGGAAGGAGACCAGACTGAGCAGGGGGTTCATGCTCAACATAAAGCTCATGGCAAAAACAAACTCCAGAACAATGCGGAAGATGGAGGTCATCTGTTCGCTGATGAAGTTGCGCAGCGTATCAATATCTGAGGTGCAGCGCTGAATGATATCGCCGGTGTGATTCTGCATGTGCCAGGAGAAAGGGAGACGCTCAATATGGGAAAACAGGCTGTCACGGGCGTTTTTCACCATGGTTTCGGAGGCGGCAGTGTTGCTGACGCGGAAAACATACTGAAAAACAACGGTAAATAAAGCCACGATCATGATCGCAAGGGCCATGATCCAAAGCCGGTCACGCAGGCCGGAGAAGCCCCCCAGGGGTGCAATCAGGCGCAGCAGAAAAGGGGATGCTTCTGCCGTTTTTCCACCGAGGACCTGGTCCACCGTGATGCGCACGATCTGGGGAGAAAGCATTTGTGTAAGTGCGGCCAAAGAGGAGGACAGAATGCTGAGTGCAAACAGACGCTTGCTTCCTTTTAAAAAGCGGAGAACAAGCGCGGTCTTCTCCTGACGCAGTTTTTTTGTTGTATTGGTACGTTTCATAAGTTCACATGATTCCGTTCATAGGTTTCGATCAGGCCGAGCTTCTGCTGCCGGGACAGGTGCTTGATGTGCCACTCCCGGCTCATGGCCTCCTGCTTGGAAGCGCATTCCTCCACATAAACCATGCGGACCGGACGGCGGGACCGGGTGTAGCGGCTGCCGGTGCCGGCGTTATGCGCGCGCAGGCGCTTGGCCGGATCGTTGGTCCAGCCGGTGTAAAGGCTTCCATCAGCACAAAGGAGCATATAAACGCAGTTCATCGCTTGACCTGACGAACGTTTTTTTCAAATTTGGTACGCGGTCCCATCACTTCATGGCCGCATCCGCAGCAGCGCAGACGAAAGTCGGCGCCGATCCGCAGGACCTGCCAGTCCCTGCTGCCGCAGGGGTGGGGTTTTTTCATTGTAAGTGTATCGCCAACCTGAATATCCATCAGCGTTTTTTCACCTCATCCCAGTAGCGTTTGGCAGCCTGCTCAGTTTTGTTGTCGCCAAAATCATAGTAATGCGCATCTTTTAAATCGTCGGGCAGATACTGCTGACGTACCCAGTGAGAGGGGTAGTTATGGGGGTAAAGATAGCCCTGCTCCTGTTCAAACCCGGCTCCATCCGCATGTTTGTTCTGCAGCTGGCGAGGGTATGCGCCAACATGGCCGGCGCGGATATCGGCGAGGGCAGAATCAATGGCGGTAATGGCAGAATTGGATTTGGGGGCGGTTGCAAGGACCAGCGCTGCCTCTGCAAGGGGGAGACGGGCTTCCGGCAGGCCAAGCTGCAGAGCAGAATCCACACAGGCTTTTACAATGGGAACTGCCATGGGGTAAGCCATGCCAACATCCTCGCTTGCCGAGCAAAGAAGGCGGCGGCAGATCCCAACAAGGTCGCCTGCTTCAATCAGCCGGCCCAGATAATGCATGGCGGCATCCGGGTCGGATCCGCGCAGGGATTTCATAAGGGCGGAAAGAGCATCGAAGTGTTCGTCGCCCTCCCGGTCGTAGCGCATACTGCTGCGCTGCGTGATCGCCTCGGCATCGGCAAGGGTAATAAACCGTTTTTCAGTTACAGTGGAGAACAGCAGCTCAACGGAGTTCAGTGCTTTGCGCACGTCTCCGCCGCAGGAAGCGGCAATGCGGTGAATCACCCCATCCTCCAGCTGGTAGGGAGATGCCTCACGCGCGTTCATGATCTTCACGGCGCGGACGACTGCCTTTTCCACCTCGGCGGGAGGAACGGGCTTGAATTCAAACACTGTGGAACGGCTGAGAACTGCGTTAAATACACAGAAATAGGGGTTTTCAGTGGTGGATGCAATCAGCGTGATGCGTCCGTCTTCAATAAACTCCAGCAGGCTCTGCTGCTGTTTTTTGTTAAAATACTGGATCTCATCCAAATACAGAAGAACGCCACCGGGGGTCATAAAAGTGTCCAGCTCGCTGATGATCTGTTTAATGTCGGCAATGCCGGCTGTGGTGGCGTTCAGCTTGCGCAGAGTGCGGTTGGTGCGCTCGGCAATCATGCGGGCAACGGTGGTCTTGCCGGTTCCGGACGGGCCGTAGAAGATCATATTGGGAATACTGCCGCTTTCAATGATGCGGCGCAGCATTCCATTAGGACCAAGAATATGCTTTTGACCGACTACTTCATCGGGGGTGGAGGGACGGATCTCATCCGCCAAAGGTTTGTACATGGCCATTACTCCTTAGACTGTGCCTCAATCTTTTCCTTGTAGCATTTGTGGCACATGGCGATATAACTGTCGTTTCCGCCCAACAGGATCTGGCTGCCGCTGGTTACAATCTTTCCGCTTTCGTCAATACGGGCGTTCACGGTGGCTTTGCGGCCGCAGGCGCATACCGTTTTGATCTCGGAAATGGAGTCGGAGAGTTCCATCAGGCGAGCAGCTCCCGGGAAAAAGTGCGTAAGAAAATCGGTACGCAGACCAAAGCAGAGAACCGGAAGATTATCCTCGTCTACCAGAAAACGAAGTTCATCGATCTGAGCAGGAGTGAAGAACTGGGCCTCGTCGGCGATGATCACGTCTTTTTTTCCGGCCTTGCGGTATTCGTCAATGATGCTTTGCTCTGTGGTGATCACCTGGGCAACACACTGAAGTCCGATCCGGCTGCGGATAATATCCGCACCGTCGCGGGTGTCGGTACCCGGTTTAATGA
>JAKSSN010000172.1 GCA_024403095.1 Oscillospiraceae bacterium | reverse complement strand
TTTTTGGAAGATGCAGCCGGCTGTTATATTTTTCAATTTCATCAGTGATGAGCGGATCCACATGCTTGAATACCGTACCGGGAGCGCCATAAGTAATGGAAGGAATATAATGGCCGCCGGGGCAGTAGGCCTGCAGTTTTTCTGCCACATAGCTGCGGATCTCTTCTTCGCCGGCATCCTGGCGGTCGATTGCAGCGCCAATGCCGCCCATCAGCACCATTCTTCCGTTCAGCTGTTTCTGCAGCCGGGGAATATCGTTTTCCGGAAGCACACCCTGCCAGCACTGAATTCCAATCTCCACCATGTCCTCTACGATCGGTTCCAGGAAAGAATCCGCGTGATGGATGGCAATCACGCCCTGGGATCGAATGTATCCGTAAAAGCGGCGATACGGCTCTTTGAAAAATTCGCGCCACATCTCCGGTCTCATGAACAGGGCGCTCTTGGTACCCCAGTCATCGTGGCTGAAGATTGCCTCCGGATGAAGGTTATCGATCAGGAGTTTTGCAAACCGGATGCGGTAATCTGCAATGGCATTGATCAGTTCGTGCATCTCATCCGGGTGTTCATAAAGGTTGGTAAGTGTGTCCTCAAAACCCATAAGGAAGTGGCACTGCTCAAAAATACCGGTAGGCATAAACACAGCGCTCAGCTTATCCTCCCTTGCCATGGCAAGCATACGCTCCCGCGCTGCTTCCCATCCTTGGGTAACGGTTTCGATCTGCGGAAAATGGACCTGTTCCCGCCAGCGGGTAATGTCCTTCAGCACCTTGTGCTCCTCATCGGTGAGAGGGACAGGGCCGGGGCCTCCTTCTTCCATCAGGATGGATACTCCCCACTTATCCTGAATCACCGTGCCCGGTTTGCTCATTCCGCGAACAAACACCATAGCAGGGTCGCCGAACAGCATGCCTAATGCCTCATACTGCTTCAGCATACGCTCGGGCTTTCCGTCCGGCTTCAGTGTTTCAAGGAATATTTCTTTTGGTGTCATCGTAACTGCTCCTCTCAAAAAAGGCTGTCCCGTACAGGGGCCTCGTTCACTCAATATAAAATGCAGGATACAAAAGTTATGGTCTGCTTCCCATGGTTGTAGGGAATTCCGCTCTTTTCACACACATCGCTTACCAGCAGGCCGCATGCTTCCATAGAAGAAAACCGCCGGGACGGAAAACGGCACGGCGCATCCGGATAGGTGCACTGTGCACAAATGGTGCAGGTACCAGCTCCCAGGGGCAGACATTCGGGATAAACAGTGCGCATTCGGTCGACCATTTCGCAAAAGCTTTTTTTATGGCGCTGCTCGCCTTCTTTTATGGCTTCATAATCAAAGTCGTCTTCCATGGCTGCCGTAGTCTGCAGCAGGATGCCCCTCTGGTACTGCTTCATCATTTGGGCATTCTCCTCTATGGTGCCGCAGGCAGGAGGGCAGGACCAGCAGGTGCCATATCTTCCGCAGCGCCCATCTGCACACATATCCCGCACCTCCGGCCGGCAGATCAGCGCCTCCATGTTCAAATTTCCAAAGGTGGTAAATCCTGCTTCTTCCGCAAGGATCTGGGGATAGGAACGGCCCATAATACACATCCATTTCTTGACTTTCCGTGGCAAATGCTTGATAATATGCAATAATATTTAACTATTTTAGACAGGAAAAAAACCAATGTCAAGTGTAAGGATTCTGCAGGAAGGTCAGGCCGATCTGCTTCTTTCTGCCTCCCCCGGCGATAATATTCTTGACCTGCTGCGCGGTGCAGGAATTACCGTTTATGCGCCATGCGGCGGAAAAGGGCGCTGCGGCGGATGCATGGTGGAACTGGACGGTCAGTCGGTTCCCGCCTGCCGCTCGCAGATTCCGGGCGACTGCGTGATCCGTCTGCCTGAGCTGGCAGTGAAAACCGGTTCCGCACAAGCCTCCGGTTCCCTGTCCGCCGGCCAGCCCGTTCTGGCCGCAGTTGACCTTGGTACCACCACAGTTGCCGTGCGTATCGTAGATGAAAGTGGCCAGACTCTTGCCGAGCAGGGCGAATGGAACTGCCAGGCCCCGTATGGAGCAGATGTGATCTCCCGCACCCAGTACTGCATACAGCATGGCACCGAAGAGCTGAGCCGAATGATCCGCCGGCAAGTAAAAAAAATGGTGCAGCAGGCAGCCGGAGCTGCAGTCCCTGAACGTGTGTTCCTTGCCGGCAACACCATCATGCAGCATATTTTCTGTGATTTTTCCCCTGAAAGCATCGCGCATACACCTTTTGAACCGCTGACCCGTTTTGAAGACAGGCATCCTGAACAGTTGGACACGATTCCCATCTGCTATGCCCCCTGTGTAAGCGGCTATGTGGGCGGCGACATCACTGCCGGCCTGCTTGTGAGCGGAATGAATGAGAGCGACACTCTGCAGCTGTTTGCCGACATCGGCACCAATGGCGAAATGGCAATCGGCAATCGCGACGGCTTTATCTGCTGTGCTGCAGCATCCGGACCCGCTTTTGAAGGTGCCGGAATCCAGTGCGGCATGCCGGGTATTTCCGGTGCGGTAAGCAGGGTATACCTGGAAGAAGGAATGCTGCGCTGGGATGTGATCGGCAGCGGAAAAGCCGAAGGAATCTGCGGCAGCGGCCTGATTGACCTGATTGCTGTGCTGCTGGATCTTGGCATAATTGACGGCAGCGGCAGGCTCCAATCTCCCTTCGATTTGGAGGATGAGAGTGTTTTGGAGCAGCTTGGGGCGGCCCGGCTGGAAGAAGACAGCAACGAAAATGGCATTCTCTTTCTGACCGACACGGTTTACCTGACCGCGGCGGATGTCCGCCAGCTTCAGCTGGCAAAAGCGGCTGTTGCTGCCGGGCTTCAAGTGCTGCTGAATGCTGCCGGCACCACTTGGGAAGATATCTCTCGCCTGAATGTTGCAGGGGGCTTTGGCATGCATATGAATCTGAAAAATGCAGCAAAAATAGGTCTTCTCCCTGCCAAGCTCTCTGACCGCACGTTCTCGCTGGGCAATACCAGCCTGCAGGGTGCTTCTGCCGCTGTTGTTTCTTCCGCAATGCAGGAAAGCCTGCTGTTATTGCAGC
>JAKSSN010000171.1 GCA_024403095.1 Oscillospiraceae bacterium | reverse complement strand
CGCAGCTTCTGAAACACTGGCGCGTACTATGGCGCAGAACGGACGCACGGAAGAACTGCTCAGGCTGAGAAAATCCGAAGCCGAACCAAACCAGAGAATCTCGGGGTCGGGCGCAAAATCTTTTTCTGCAAAACGAATCGTGCCAAATTTCAGCGCGGTAAAATCAATTCCATCCGGGGCGATGATATGATAATCCAGATCACCGCAGCCGGGACTCAGATACAGGTGAGTAAAAAGAAGCTCAAGAGAAGGCTGAATCATGGTTGACCTCCGAAAACTGACTGGTTAAAATGAACAAAAACGGATGAGCATACACGGACTAAAATACGATGCACGTTTGGATGATTTGCACATTTATGGAAGCCCATGCGGCATAAAGAATTTGTTTTATGATTCATTTTTACTATTTCCCACTAAAAATGTCAATAATTGCAGCAAAATGAAGTGATGATCTGCAAATCCTTTTTGTAGAAGTATCCAAGTACAACCTTGAGAGAACTGTGTTATGATAGGAAAAAACGAGTGGGAGGCTGAAAACATGAAATTTGACCTTTGCAAAGAACTGGGGATTCAGTACCCGATTCTTGGCGGTGCCATGACGGGCATCACAGACCCCAGACTCACGGCTGCCATCTCAGAGGCAGGCGGATTGGGCATCTATGCAAGCGGCATGCATATTAATGATATTGGAGCAGTGAGAGAAGGAATTCAGGAGTGCAAGCGCCTTACGGGAAAACCCTTTGGCGTGAACATTGCCATGGTTGCACCCATCGTTGATGAACTGATGGAATATGTCTGCCGCGAAAATATTGCGGCTGTCACCACAGGAGCCGGCAGCCCTGCCAAATTTATTCCCATGCTGAAAGAAGCGGGGGTTCGCGTGATCCCGGTGGTAGCGGCTCCGCGCCAGGCAGTGAAAATGGCACAGGCAGGGGTAACGGCAATTGTGGCAGAGGGAATGGAATCCGGCGGAAACGCCGGCCATATGACAACGATGCCGCTGATCCCGGCAGCAATCGATGCGATGCGCGCAGCCGGCTGCGAGGTACCCGTGATCGCAGCAGGCGGCATTGTGGATGGACGCGGCATGGCAGCAGCTGTGGCGCTGGGGGCATGCGGCGTGCAGATGGGAACCCGCTTTATGCTGGCAGAAGAAGCAGACATGTGCGATGCGGCCAAGCAGTTCCTCCTTGCACGGGACGGAAGCGATACCCTTGTGCTTGGCCAGGTGATCGGCAACAAGGTGAATGCCCGTGTGGTGATGTGCCCCGGTGTTCAAAAGGTACTTGACCTGGAGCGGGAGCCGGGCATGACAATTGAGGAGTATAAAAAAGCAGTTCGCGGCCGAAGCGGCCCTGCTGTTCACCAGGGCGATTTTGAAAACGGCTATATTTCCGCAGGCATGGGCATTGGTGCGATCCACAAGGTCTGCTCGTGCAGAGAGATCATCGAATCCACCATGCACGAATACCACGAGATCTGCAGCAATATGCGATAAATCAAAAGAGACGCTTCGGAAGACGAAGCGTCTCTTTTATCATTGGTAAAGGGCGGGGTAGTCAGCCCGGTCAAAATGGCGCATCAGGCTGAGCAGGATGAGGTTCACAGCTCCCATGCCAAAAATTGTTAGCCATGCGGTAAACGACCCAAAGCCGTCGTAAATAAATCCAACTCCCATCTGCAGACCGGAACCGACCAGACTGCCAAATACATTGGAGACCGCCATGATCCGCCCGCGGTGCGAGGCTGGAATGCGGCGGGTGAGGAAAGGGGAGCTGGCAAGGGTGTTAAAGATCTCGCCAAAGGTGAAAACGATGATGGCAACATAGCACATCAGCGTGCTGCGCACCAGAGCAACAAAGATGACAAAGCCAAGCAATTCAAGGACCTGGCCGGTGAGCATTTTTTCGGCATCGCGAATGCGGCGGAAGACCCTGGTGATGAGAGCAGTGAAGGCGACCACTATGATGCAGTTTACACTGGTGATGGTTCCAAAGATCACAGAGCCGCTGCTACCGTGAACCTGGGTAAGGTCCAGAGGCATAAGATAATTGTACATTCCGTAGATCGTGCCGCCCAGTGCGGAGATGGCAATCATCAGCGTGAGCACGCGGTTATGCAGCACATAGCTGAGAGCGGAGGCATTGCTGTCGATTTCCTGTTCATAGGCTGCCTGCTCCGAGCTGTCTTCCTCGCGGTGAACATCCTTAATCATAAGATAGATCAGCAGGGTACTGAACCCAATCGCGATTCCGTTGATCAGAAACGCAAGGTTCAGATAATTGTTGAACAGCAGCCCGCCAAGGGTGGGGGCAAGCACCAGTCCAAGATTTGCACCAAGATATTGCAAAGAATAGGCACGCTCGCGATTGGCAGAAGTAGTAAAGTCAGCAACAAGAGCATCGTAGCTGGGCCATTCCACCGTTTGGAACAGGGAGGCACATGCGAACACTGCAATGGACCGGATGGAAACGGGAACCAGAAAACAGTAAATATACGCTCCAATCGAAATCAGGTCACAGACAACAATAATATTCTTTTTGTTCAGTTTATCTGCAAGCTTACCGCCCAAAAGGCTTATGGGCAGCGAAACAATGCTGAAAACCATCATGCAGGTGGCAATCGTTCCGGCATTCAGCCCAAGCTTACGGTTTAATATTAAGGTGAACATTGGCCAGATCATTGAGCCAAGGTTCGTCATTACACGGCCGATAAAAAGAATATACATCTCTTTCCGCAGGCCGCGGTATTCACTGAAAAGTTTCATGAGGGACCTCGTAAAGCAAAGTGAAAGTATCCTATCACTTTCCGGAAAGAAACGCAACCTTCATGCTTTTAAATAAAAACAGATCCGGGAAGAGGTTTCTTCCCGGATCATCTGATTTTTCTGTTAAAAGGGATCAGCAGGTTGCGCCGCCAACCACGTTAAGGCCAAGGATCTCGTTTTTGCGTTCCAGCAGCTCGTTGCCAAGGATCATCTCCTGGGCGCGTTCAAATCCAACACGGTCGATGGTGTCGGCCAGGCGCTCGCCGGTAATGCCTTCGGAACGGAAGAACAGAATGGTCTTTTCCACAACGCTCATCAGTTCTTCTTTATCGGTGAAGATCTTGTTCAGCTGCTGGCCGTGAGCCACTTTTTTGCCCCA
>JAKSSN010000170.1 GCA_024403095.1 Oscillospiraceae bacterium | reverse complement strand
CGCGCTCAATTCGTCGGAAGAATAAACCTGCTTACCCGCCTGTGTATAATCGACAAATGTGCTTCCCTCAGCCATCCGTGCCGGATAGCCGGGCAGTTCCTGCTTATGGGCAAGCATTACCAGCTTTTCTATTTCACTGTTAATCCGGCTCAAAGCGGTTCCTCCATTTCAGGTCCGGCGTCTGCTGCTGTTCTTCCTTCAGCACCAGCATGCTGCCAAGAACAAGCGCATCCATATCGGTATTCAAAAAACAGTCGATTGCGTTCTGCGGTGTGCACACAATAGGTTCCCCCCGCACATTAAACGAGGTATTCACCAGCACACTGCATCCGCTTTGGGCTTTATATTCTTTCAGCAGATCATAAAATCTTCCGTTGCGCTCTTTTGTAACCGTTTGAACACGTGCGCTGCCATCCACGTGTGTAATAGCAGGCAGCTGAGAACGCGGCTGGTTCACTACCTTCAGCATGTCATAATTCTCTTCCTGCAGTTTCTCTGCCGTGTTAAATGCGAACTGCAGTTCATGGCGCAGCTGTGCAACCTCCAGCATATAGGGGCTGGGCTGTTCCATTTCAAAATAATCCTTGGCATCCTCCAGTAGAACTGCCGGAGCAAACGGGCGGAACGATTCCCTGAACTTTATGGCAAGATTCAGCCGGCTTTGCATATCAGCCGAACGTGGCGAAGCCAAGATGCTTCTTCCGCCAAGGGCTCTTGGGCCAAATTCCATGCGCCCCTGAAACCAGCCAACGACCTTATTGTTGTTTAACAGCGCAGCTGTCTGCTGAAAAAGTTCCCTGTCTTCCAGCTTATGCCAGTTAAGCTTATTCTTCTCCAGCGCAGTTTCAATTTCCTTCTCCGAAAAATCCGGTCCAAGAAAACTGCCCTGCTGGCTGTCCTGCGGCTGTGGTTTGCGCGCCGCGCCGCTCAGCTGATAATACACAGCATACGCACATCCGATTGCCCCGCCGGCATCCCCGGCTGCAGGCTGGATCCAGATGCGGTCAAAAATGCCGCTTCGTCTTATTTTTCCATTGGCAGTGCAGTTGAGTGCAACGCCGCCTGCCATGCAAAGGTTCTCAGAACCGGTGAGCCTTTTTGCTTCGCGTGCCAAGGCAAGGATCACATCTTCCGTCACCCTCTGTGCTGAAGCCGCCAGATCCATTTCTCTTCGGGTGATCCGTTCCTCCGGTCTTCGCCCCGGTCCGCCAAACAGGCGGGCAAACGAGTCGCCCGTCATTACTGCGGAGCGGTCATAACAAAAATACTCGGGATTCAGGTGAAAGGAACCATCCGGATACAGTTCGATCAGCTCATCACGAATCAGTTTTTCGTAGCGGGGTACTCCATAGGGTGCCAGCCCCATAAACTTATATTCCCCGGAGTTTACCTTGAACCCGCAAAAGGCGGTAAAAGCATCGTAGAACAGACCTAAGGAATCGGGATAATTGATCTGCTTGTGCAGAGCAAGCTGATTGCCATTCCCCTCGCCAATCGTTGTGGTTGCCCATTCACCAACTCCGTCGATGGTAAGAATGGCTGCTGTTTCAAACGGCGATGGATAAAAAGCCGAGGCAGCATGGGACCTATGGTGTTCCACGGTGTATAGCTTATCATCTTTGCCTAGCAGGCCGTATCGTTTGCGTAAGCTGGCATCGACCAACAGCCGGGCAGCTAAATTTTCAAGGCCATGTTCTGCCAGGTAATCTGCCTCTTTCCCTGCGTTTCCTATGCTGTGGAGGGTTCGGTCCAGGGTAAGCAGCGGCTGATCATAATATACAACTGCATCTGCCTGGTACATCGCAATTCCTGCTGTTTGCAGGCAGTAATCAATTGCCTGCAAAGGCAGTGCGCTATCGTTTTTCTTCCGGCTGAATCGTTCTTCCTGAGCGGCGGCAAGAATGACGCCATCCTGAATAATGGCTGCAGCCGAATCATGATACAAGCCTGAAATTCCAAGAACGGTCATTTCTTCCGCCTCCTTTCCTATTCGTCCAATTTTATATACTACTTCATTTTTCATCGGAAATCAATGCGCCATCCAGCTGCTACGCTCAGGCTTCTTTCGGATATGCTTGGTTTTCTCTTTGCTATGTGTTATAGTCATAAATAGAAAGCACAAAGGAGGATGCACTATGCCCGCTAGCCCTGAATTTGTATTTGATATTCACACCCATTTCAGCATTGAAGAAACGGCGATCTCTGAAGATGCCGATAAGCTTGGCTATGTGGTAGAGAACCATTCCATTGAAGAGCATCTTGCATCAATGGACCGCCTTGGCATTTCGTTTGCCTTACTGAGCTGCCCTACACTGAAGTATCTTGATGACCGTGAACGCTGCATCGCCTACTGCCACCAGGCGAATCTTGCGGGTGCCGCAATCGTTGCCGCGCACCCCGACCGTTTCCGTTTTGCGGCGCTTCTTCCCCTTCCCTATGCCGATGCCGCTTGCGAAGAACTTCTGTTTTGTGTAAACGAGCTGCATGCCTCGGCGGTTGGTCTCTGCAGCAATTATAATGGCCATTACCTGGGTGAAGCCGCATTTGAATGCGTATTCCAGCTGATGAACGAGAAGCATCTGGTTGGTCTGCTGCATCCCGCTGCCCCGCTGGACTACCCGAAGAATCCCATAACCGGTAAGATCCTTCCCATGTTCGAGTTTATCACCGATACCACTCGCACCCTGCTGGACCTGTTTGCATTCGGAACGTTAAAGCGTTCCCCCAATGTGCGCCTTGTAGTGCCCCATAGCGGCTCCTGCCTGCCGGTGGCACTCGACCGGTACTATGGCATTATGCGCAGCCAGGGAAGCACTGAACCTGCACCCATCGATCAGCTTTATTTCGACCTTGCCTGCGATGCCTACCCGCGTGGAGCCAAAATTCTTCTCACCCTCACTGATCATTCACATATTCTTTACGGCACGGATTATCCGGCTATTCCGGAATTTGTACTGCGGAATCATTTGAATACTACCCGCACCTTCGAAGATTTCTGCGGCCATAACGAGGAGATCCTTGGTCAAAATGCTCTGCAGCTGTTGGGCATAACTATTTGATCAGAATAAAAAAGCGCTGTCTCAAAAGAGACAGCGCTTTTCAGACTGTCAAAGAATGCCGTTTCTCAACCCGTGAGAAACGGCATTCT
>JAKSSN010000017.1 GCA_024403095.1 Oscillospiraceae bacterium | reverse complement strand
TGCTCTGCAGCTCCGGTCTTCGCGGCCAGGATGCAGCAAAGAAGATCCTGCCCGGCGTGCTTGGCGTGATCCTGTCCGTTCTGGTTTCTGTGCTGATCGTTTTCGGCGGCATTGTGTTTAACATCGGCAACGTCGGCGGCGGCGGACTTGGCCTGAACGCTCTGGTCGGTCTTCCTCTGATCCCCGGTTATATCTTAACCGCTCTGCTTGCAATTGCAATTTTCATCTTCAAGCAGGCAAAGTCCATTATGGACACCGTTACCAAAGTTCTTGGCGGCCTGATGATCGTTCTGATCCTTATCGTTATCTTTATCGTTCAGCCCCCCGTTGGCGATGCACTGAAGAACACCGTTGCTCCTTCTGCCGGTTACTTCTCACCCAGCATGTCCAGCGCTATCCTCACCCTGCTTGGCGGCACCGTTGGCGGCTACATCACCTTTGCCGGTGCTCACCGCCTGATTGATGCCGGCACCACCGGCAAAGACCGTCTGCCCGATGTAAACAAGAGCGCTGTTATGGGCATTGGTATTGCAACCATCGTTCGTATCCTTCTGTTCCTTGCCATTCTTGGTGTTGTTGCCAAGGGCGCTGTTGACATTAATGCTGCTGCAGCCGGCGATATCTCCAACCCCGCAGCAACTGCCTTCCGCATTGGTGCCGGTGAGCTCGGCTACCGCTTTGCCGGTCTGGTCATCTTCTGCGCAGCCATCACTTCCGTTATCGGCTGCTCCTACACTTCCATTTCCTTCATGAAGTCCATCAAGTTTGTTGACGAGCACGAAAATGCTTTTGTTATCGGCTTCATCGTTCTGTCCTGCGTAGTAATGTGCGCAATGGGCGCTGCTCCTGCCACTCTGCTGGTTCTTGCAGGCGCAATCAACGGCCTGATCCTTCCCATTACCCTTGCTGTGTGCCTGATCGCCGGCAAGATGAAAAAGGTTATGGGCGAAAGCTACAATCACCCCATGGTTCTCTGGATCCTGGGCTGGGTCGTTGTGGTTGTTTCCGGCTACCTTGGTGTAACCACCTTTGTTTCCAAAATGGCAACTCTTTTCTGATCCACTGAATCAAGAGAGGCTTGAGAGGGTGATTCTTAGGAAGCACCCTCTGCCTCTATTTATGCTTATCTCCCGGTTAAACTAACCTTGGCAAAGAAAGGCAGATGAACCCACACATGCAGGATTATAAAATTCTTGTTGCCGGCGATTCTTCGGTTCTGATCCAGTTCGAGCAGAAGATCGACCCGCTCATCAACCGGCGCGTAGCCGCAACCGTACAGCTGATTCGCGAGCAGCATATCCCCGGCCTGGTGGATATGATCCCCACCTATTGCTCCCTTCTCATCAACTATGACCCCCGCGTTATTCTGTATGACGCATTGGTGGAGCGGCTGAGCCAGCTGATGAAAATGGAAATTGCAGCCGACAGCGGCCGCAAACGCGTTTTTGAAATTCCCGTGTGCTATGGCGGCGAACTTGGCCCGGACCTGCAGATCGTTGCAGACCATGCAAACCTGAGTCCGGAAGAAGTGATCCGCATTCACACCTCCACTGATTATCTGATTTATATGCTTGGCTTTCTGCCGGGCTTTACATATCTCGGCGGGCTGGACGAGCAGATCCACACGCCCCGGCTTCCCAACCCCCGCCTTCTCATTCCCGCGGGAAGTGTTGGCATTGGCGGCTCGCAGACCGGTATTTATCCGCTGGATTCTCCCGGCGGCTGGAACCTGATCGGACGCACTCCCGTAAAGACCTACGACCCCAACCGTGCTGTTCCTATTCTGGTGGAAGCGGGGGACTACATCCGCTTCGTCAGCATCGACCGCGCCGAGTACGACCGTATTCTTGACCTGATTGAACGCGGCGAATACACGGTGCCCGTGCACGAAAAGGAGGCATGACATGGGAATTCGAATCATTAAAGCCGGCATGCTCACCACTGTGCAGGATCTTGGCCGCACCGGCTACCAGGCCCAGGGCTTCAATGTTGCGGGTGTAATGGATGTACGCTCGTTTAAAATTGCAAACCTGCTGGTGGACAACCCGGAAAATGAGCCCGTCCTGGAATTCACCCTCATCGGACCTACCCTTGAGTTCACCGCCGATACCATTATTGCCATCACCGGCGGCAACTTTAACCCCACCATCAACGGCGTTCCGGCCGCCATGTACACTGCCATTTATATGCACAAAGGCGATGTGCTGAAATTCGGCAGTGCAGAGACAGGCAGCCGAGGCTATGTGTCATTTTCCAGCTATCTTAAGGTGCCCAATGTAATGGGCAGCCGCTGCACCAACATGAAAAGCTCCATCGGCGGCTTTAAGGGGCGCAAACTCCGGAACGAGGATTATATCTCCTTCCGCATCAAGCGCCGTTACCTGCCCTTCTTCCTCTCGCGCCACCTGGAGCCGGATAACTTTGACCACGACCATATTACCCTTCGTGTTGTAATGGGCCCGCAGGACAGTGCATTTACCCGCGATGGAATCGATACCTTCCTGAATTCGGAATACACCATAACCAATGAATTCGACCGTATGGGCTGCCGCCTGGACGGTCCCTTCATCACTTCTAAAAACGGTTCGGATATCATCTCTGACGGCATCTGCTTTGGCAGCATTCAGGTTCCCTCCCACGGGAAACCCATTATTCTGCTGGCTGACCGGCAGACCACCGGCGGATATGCCAAAATAGCCACAGTGTGCTCCGTGGATATCCCCAAGCTGGTTCAAAGCAAAACCGATACCAAGGTCCACTTTAAAGCCATCACCGTTCAGGAAGCCCAGCACCTGCTGCTGGCAGAAGAAAGTGAAATGAGCGCCATGCGCGCTGCCATCCACAAGCCCTGCAAAGAAGTTCTTGAATGCCGCCTGACTGCAAAACGTGTCCGCAGCCTGTTTGAATAAAAAAGGAGCAAATTACTTATGGATCTGAAAGCAATAGAAAAGCTGGTTGCCATCATCGATAAATCCAGCGCTACCGAGTTTACTTATAAAGACGAAGGAATTGAAATTACCATCAGCAAAAAGGATAACGCGCCTGTCATTGCACCCGGTGCTCCTCTTTGTATGCCCATGCAGATGCCCATTGCCGCTGCCGCTCCGGCTGCGCCGGCCGCCCCTGTGGAAGAAAAGGAAGAGGAAGAGCCCGTGTTTATTACTTCTCCCATCGTGGCAACCTTCTACTCGGCTGCCGGCCCGGATATTCCGGCCTATGTTCGCGTGGGCGAGACCGTTAAGGCAGGCGACACCGTCTGCATCCTTGAGGCAATGAAGATTATGAACGAAGTAAGCGCAGAATTCGACTGCCAGATTGAGGCAATTCTGGTAAGCAACGAGCAGCGCGTTGAATATGGTCAGCCTCTGTTCCGTGTAAAAAAGATCTGACCTGCAGGGAGGTTGGAGAACTTGATCAACAAAGTATTAATAGCCAATCGCGGTGAGATCGCAGTTCGCATCATTCGCGCCTGCCGGAATATGGGGCTGCGCAGTGTAGCCGTTTATTCCAAGGAAGATTCTGCCGCGCTTCATGTAAAACTTGCCGATCAGCGCATCTGCATCGGCGAAGGCCCCGCCAAAAACAGCTACCTGAACATGGACAGCATCATTCAGGCCGCCATTAACATAAACGCCGATGCCATCCACCCTGGCTTTGGCTTTCTTTCGGAAAACAGTGAGTTTGCCCGCCGCTGCGCCGCAGCCGGCATAGTGTTCATTGGTCCCTCCCCGGAAGTCATTGACCGTATGGGCAACAAATCCCAGGCTCGCAACACCATGATGCAGGCAGGCGTACCTGTGGTTCCCGGCACCAAAGAGCCCGTCTATGATGCAGAGGAAGGCCGCAGGATCGCAGACAGCATCGGTTATCCGGTGATCATCAAGGCTTCCTCCGGCGGCGGTGGAAAAGGCATGCGCGTTGCTGAATCCGGCGAAGATTTTGAAGAGGCCTTTAACAAGGCCCAGCGCGAATCTGCCAACGCCTTTGGCGACGACACCATGTACATTGAAAAATACATCGTGGATCCCCGCCATGTGGAGGTTCAGATCATTGCCGACAGTTTTGGCAATGTGGTTGCCCTGGGTGACCGTGACTGCAGCGTGCAGCGCAACCACCAGAAGATGATTGAAGAATCCCCTTCGCCTGCAATTTCTGCCGAGATCCGCAAAAAAATGAACGAATATGCCATTCTGGCTGCCAAAACCGTGGGCTATACGAATGCCGGAACCATTGAATTTATTGTAAGCCCGCAGGGTGAATTCTATTTCATGGAAATGAACACCCGCATTCAGGTGGAGCACGGCGTAACCGAAATGGTCACCGGCACCGACCTGATCATTGAGCAGATCCGCATCGCAGCCGGCGAGAAGCTCAGCTTTACGCAGGAGGATATCATTCCCCGCGGCCATGCCATTGAATGCCGCATCAACGCGGAGATCCCCGAAATGAACTTTATGCCCTGCCCCGGAAAGGTAACTCACATTCATCTGCCGGGCGGCAACGGAGTGCGGGTGGATACTGCCCTGTACGAGGGCTATACCATTCCCTCCGAGTACGATTCCATGATCGCCAAGATCATTGTGCATGCCCCCAACCGCGAGGCAGCATTGCAGAAGATGCGCACCGCACTGGATGAGATGGTGATCACCGGCGTGCAGACCAATCTGGATTTTCAGTTTCAGATCTTAAGAAACCCCGTTTTTGTTGAAGGCAAAGCGGATACCGGCTTTATTGAAAAGCTGATGCAGATCAAATAAGGAGTGCTTTTATGCCATTTGTAGACTTGAACAGCGACCTGGGCGAGAGCTTTGGCGCCTATAAAATAGGCTGCGATGACCAGGTCATTCCCATAATCACCTCCGCAAACGTTGCCTGCGGTTTTCATGCCAGCGACCCTGTTGTTATGGACACCACTCTTCAGATTGCCCGCAAAGCTGGCATTCAGGTTGGTGCCCACCCCGGCTTCCCGGATCTGATGGGTTTTGGCCGCCGCAACATGGTAATCACTCCAGCTGAGGCAAAAGCCTATGTGCTGTATCAGGTGGGTGCGCTGAGCGCCTTCTGCAAAGCAAACGGGCTTACTCTGCAGCATGTAAAGCCCCACGGTGCTTTTTATAACACAGCCGCAAAGGATTATGCTCTTGCCAAAGGCATCTGCGAAGGAATTGCGGCCTTTGACGACAGCCTGATCGTTATGGGTCTTTCCGGCAGCGAGCTGATCAATGCCGCCAATGCCCTTGGCCTGAAGTCTGCCAGCGAAGTGTTTGCAGACCGCGCCTATGAGGACGACGGAACTCTTGTAAACCGCAAAAAGCCCGGCGCCATGATTGAAGACGAGGATCTTGCGGTAGCCCGCGTAGTCCGCATGGTAAAAGAGCACAAGGTCACCACCATCACCGGCAAGGATATTGACCTGAAGGCAGATTCTATCTGTGTACACGGTGACGGACCTAAGGCACTGGCCTTCTCGGCACTCATCCGCAAAAAGCTCACCGAAGAGGGCGTTACGCTTCGCCCGCTCAAGGATATGTTCTGAATTTATTCTGCACAAAAAGGACTGCAGGCAGCAGGGGATCTCTTCCCCGCAGCCTGCAGTCCTTTATCTATTGATTCACAGCCATTTTGTGTATGGCCTGTTTTCTTTATAATGCTGTTATGCCATTATTTTGCCATTATAATCCGTTGAACCTCGCAGGTGCCGGCAAACTTCTGCCCACCGGGCCGCATTACAGCCCCAGCACTTCAGCGGCAATTCTCTTTCCGGCCGCTGTTTTAAAATACTGTTCCATAAAGCGCTTTACTGTCTCTTTTTCCCAGCCGTTTTCAGCCGCATTGGTAATGTAGTCCGCCTCAATAAGGATCTGGTAATCCATGCCCTCGATGCAGTCCAGGGTGTGGTGGTGCCCCACCAGATAGGCAACGCGGCAGATCTGTTCTTCGCTCATTCCGCTGCTTGCCAAAAATTCCGTAACCAGAGGTGCTCCTTCCTCTTCCTGGTATTTGAAAATGGAACTGCCGAACCGTGCTCTCACCTGGGGGCAGGCAATATCGTGGGTGATGGCCGTTACTTCCAGAATAAACTGGGTTGCTGCGTCCAGCCCTTCCAGCTCGCCTATGGTTTTTGCATAGGTCCACACTTTTACCAGGTGCTCAATATCCCCAAGGTCACCCTTGGAGAACGCAAGCATCTTTTCCATGATCTGTGCAATATTCATACCATGCTCCTTAACGCTTCACTTTTTATTTTTTCGTTTTTGTAATTATACGCCCGATTCTATTTTCTGTGCAAGCCGGGCAGAAACGCATTGGTACATTCCACTAAAATCCGTGGTTTCTGCCATAGATTTCCCTCCGCATTTAGCTAAAACAGGGAAAATACCGCAATTGCTCCTATTTTTCATTTTTTCCTGACAAAAAGTTAATTTTTATGGTATAGTGCGTCTGTAGAGATATATATAATAGTATTTATTCAGGCAACAGAATGGAGGCTGCCATATGCGTGGAATTCAAACCCAAAAAACTCAGATCCGCTCCCAGGTTTTTGAGGAGATCGCCCGCCTTGCCTACGAAGGCTGGGACCCCGTCAAATTTCATAATCTGCCCTATAAAATAGTCACTTCCGAAGATGCTCAGTACCGCGACAACGTGTTTGTAAAGCGCGAGATCGTCTCTGAACGTCTGCGTGCTGCCATGGGCCTTTCTCTGCGTCATTTCGACCAGTATGAATCCCGTCTGGCCGGTATCGATGCCAGCCTTGTAGATGAAAAGTATTATGAACCCCCTCTGATCGATATCATCAAGTTTGCCTGCAACCGCTGCCCGGAAAAGCGCGTGTGGGTCACCAACGCCTGCCAGAACTGCCTGGAGCATCCCTGCAAGAGCGTTTGCCCCAAGGGTGCCATTTCCATCACCAACACCGGTTCTGTGATTGACGAGAGCAAGTGCATCAAGTGCGGCCAGTGCGTGAATGCCTGCAGCTACCACGCCATCGTTAAGCAGGAACGTCCCTGTAAGGCTGCCTGCGGCATGGGCGCCATTCGTTCCGATGAGCACGGCCGTGCCGATATCGACCCCGATAAGTGCGTTTCCTGCGGCCAGTGCCTGGTCAGCTGCCCCTTTGGCGCAATTATCGATAAGAGCCAGATTTTCCAGACCATTACCTGCATCAAGTCCGAAACTCCGGTCTATGCCGTTGTTGCTCCTGCCATTTCCGGCCAGTTCGGCAACCTGAGCATGGCAAAGATCCGCTCCGCACTGAAGCTGCTGGGCTTTGCCGACATGGTGGAAGTTGCCGAAGGCGCCGACCTGTGCACCGTTGAAGAGGCACATGCCTTCCTTGACGAAGTGCCCGAAAAAATGCCGTTCATGGCCACCTCCTGCTGCCCTGCATGGAGCGTGATGGCAAAGAAGCTGTTCCCCGAGCAGGCAAAGTGCATCTCCATGGCGCTTACGCCCATGGTCCTCACTGCCCGCCTGGTAAAGACCCAGCACCCCAACTGCAAGATTTGCTTTGTTGGTCCCTGCGCTGCAAAGAAGCTGGAAGCCAGCCGCCGCACCATTCGTTCCCATGTGGACTTTGTTCTTACCTTTGAGGAACTGAACGCCATGTTCGATGCCAAGGAGATCCATGTCTCTGACCTGCCGGAAGAAGAATACCGCACCCGTGCCTCCGGCGACGGCGTTGGCTTTGCCGTAAGCGGCGGTGTTGCAAAGGCCGTTCAGAACGTGATCCGCGAGATGGGCAAGGGTGAAGTTAAGGTTGCTTCCGCCCAGGGCCTTGCCGATTGCCGCAAGCTGCTCACTTTGGCCAAGGCCGGCAAATATGATGGCTACCTGCTGGAAGGCATGGCCTGTCCCGGCGGCTGTGTTGCCGGTGCAGGTACGATTGCCCCCATCAACAAGAGCACCTTTGCTGTTCAGAAGGAAAGTGTTACCCGCGACAATCAGAATTCTCCCTGGAATTCTCCCAAGATCAACGATTATCTGGAAGCTCTTGAGATCCTTGAGCACGAGATCGGTCTGGAAGGGGAAACCTGAGCATGAAGAACTCGAATCGCGGATCCATCCGTTTTATTACCTACACCGCCATGGGCCTTGCGCTGGTGATTCTGGCCCAGTGGCTGGGTAACCTTCTGCCGGCCGGCGCTGTGATTGTTGGCCCCTTTGCCGTAAAACAGCTGATCACCGGCAGCCTGGTCAACTGCATTCTCTTTGTTTTCACCGTTGTGGCCGGGCTTGGCAGTGCCGTAACCATCGGCATTCTTTCGTCCATCCTTGCCACTGTGCTTGGTGTTGGCCCGCAGGTCATTCCCATTGTGCCCCTGATCGCGCTGGGCAATGCGGTGCTTTCGGTTGTATTCTGGCTGTGCAGCAAAAAGTTTTCGCTGCATAACGCTGCAGGTATCGCCGCAGCTGCTGTTTGCAAATGCGCTTTTCTGTGGCTCACGGTTGCTCCGCTGCTTTCCTCTCTTGCTTCCGTGCCCGAGAAGCAGGCCAAAGCCCTTTCGATCATGTTCTCCTGGCCCCAGGGTCTCACCGCGATCTGCGGTGGTTTGCTTGCGCTCATCATTCTGCCCCGGCTGAAAAAGCTGCCCGGCAAACAGGACTGACCACAAAATATCAAAAACGGACTGACCAATGGTCAGCCCGTTTTTTTAGTTCAGTTTTTTCTTCATGTTAATGCATTGAAACACACTGTTCTGAAACACTGTGTCATCCTCTGCCGTATAGCCCTGCTTTAAATAAAAGCCAACGGCTTCCACCCGGCTTTCGATCTTCACTTCTGCGTAGCCCAGTTCCCGCATCCACTGCTCCGCCTGCTGCACGGCAGCAAGGCCCAGCTGCTGCCCGCGGTATTCCGGCAGCACTACCACACGCCCAAGCATCACTGTGCCCGGGGCAATCTCATAAAAGCGGCAGGTGGCAACCGGGTATTCGCCATCCAGCAAAACGATGTACCGGGTTCCTTCTCCGTCGTGCTCGTCGATCTCTTCCCGCAGGGAAATGCCGTATTCACGATTCATCCCCTGGATCCGCACCATATAGGCTCCGGCACGCTGCCATTCTTCTTCCACGCGCAATACACGTATGTTATTCTTCATGCTGTTTCTCCTATAACCTGGGGCAGTTTTTCCATCCGCAGGGAGAAGAACGTGATCAGGTACACCACGCCCATCAAAACCGAGGTGATGGTGAAGCACCACCAGATGCCATTCAGCCCCAGGGCAGTGTTCTTTAGAATGGTTGCCAGCGGCAGCCGCAGCAGAGCAAAGGAAATGGAAAGAATGCTGCAGAGCTTGGTTTTGCCAAGGCCGGAAATGGTGCCTTCGGAAACGATCTGCACCATAATAAACGGCTCGGAGATGCCGATGATCGTCAGGTAGGCAATGGAGAGGGCAAGCGTTGCCTCATCATGGAAGAAGAAGCCGGAGATAAAGCCCGGGAACAGCAGAAAGCAGATGCACACCAGGCCGCCCCATACCACCGAGGCCAGCGCCGCAAAATAGTAGCCCTTGCGGATGCGGTCAAATTTTCTTGCGCCAAAATTTTGGCCGGTAAAGGAATTTATGGCAGAGGAAAAACCGTTTGCCGTGTTCCACGAAATGGATTCGATCTGGCCGCCCACACGGGAAACCGCCACTGCCTCTGCACCAAAGCCGGATACGATTCGTGTGACCAGCATGGAGATAAAGCAGTAACCCATGCTCTGGATGCCTGCAGGGGCACCAATGCGGATCACGCGGGCATAACGCTCTTTCTCACACAGGCTCAGGTAGTTCTGGCCGCGGAAAATGGCGGTATTCTCGTTGTTCGCCCTCATCCGCACCACAAGAATAATGCTGGAAATTACTTGGGCAAGCACCGTTGCCACAGCCGCCCCAAGCGTATCCATCCGGGGGAAGAAGCCGATGCCCATGATCAGCATCGGGTCAAGGACCAGATTGATCACCAGGCCAAAGAGATTGGCAATCAGCGGCGTTTTGGAATCGCCGCAGGCGGTATAGATGCCCGTGAGCGTGTTTGCCAGAAAAGCAAACAGCGTAAGGCCAACCGTGATGCGGATATATTTAATGGCCGCCGTTTCCGAAGCCACATCGTTCATCCGGAAAAAGCTGACCATCTGCGGCGCAAACAGCGCACCCAAGGCGCCAACTGCAAGGCTCAGCAGCAGCGTGATCTGAATGGCAGCCTTGGCATATTCGCCTGCCGCTTTTTCGTCGCCTGCTCCAATGCTCTGCGCCGTAAGCACCTGCCCTCCCATGCGGCAGATGATCACCAGGCCGCTGGTAAGCCACATATACATGCCGCCTACACCAACGCCGGCAATTGCCTTTGCGCCCAGGGTCCCTACCCATGCGATGTCGCAGATGTTATACAGGGTTCCCAGAAAAGAGGATGCCATGATCGGCAGCGCCAGCTTCAGTATGGTTTTAATGATGGGTCCTTTTGTCATTTGTTTCTCCGTTTCGCGCCAGACAAAAGCGGGGCATCCCGCCGGGATTTATTTGAACGGCTCCTATTTTAATCCGAATGCCGGCACAAACTCAATATCACATCTCTATGTAAAACAGGTTTGCATTTCCTGCTTTTTTAGCTATTATTACCACGTACGAACCGCTATATAAAAAAACGGAGCCAAACGGCTCCGTTTTTCTGTATCTTACGCTTGTTGCATCACACGATCAGCAGCCGCCGGTGATGCAGGCTGTCGCCAAATTCTATCATCAGAATTGCCGCGTGCTTGTTCGGATCCTGCAGTGCATCCATAAACGGCGGCATGTAGGAGTGCGTGCAGCAGAACCCATAGGTAAGCTCATGGTAGCCCTGGGAAAGGCCGCCCGGCTTTTTCACGCGGATCGTTGCCGGCTCCAGCGGGCTCCAATGCACATTGCATTCTTTGCGCATATCCGCATAGGTATAATCCTCGCCGTTCACACGCCAGCAGATGTCGTCTTCGCCAATGGTCTGCCCGTCCACGATCACGTTTCCTGCCTTGATCTGGCTTAGGAAAACACCGCGGTAGTAGGGGAGGCGCACTTTAAACTGAAAGCCGATCACTTCGCCATTTTCCACAATATTGCGAAAACCAACCGACTGAATGACCTGTTTTTCCATCGCTGTGCCTCCTTAATCCCCAATAATGTTTTTCATCAGAATATGATGCCTGCGCAGAGTGTCGCCCACTTCATAGCCGGGGTCGTATTTATCTGCGCCTTCATATTCGCTCAGCAGGTATCCGTCCCAGCCGTTGGCCTGCAGCACGCCAAGCACCTCGCGGTATGGGATCGTAGTCTCTTCAAAATCATCGCTCATGTGGTTGAATTTGGCATGGCAGCAATAGATATAAGGGATCAGCGGAACCAGTTCTTCCGGCTTGCTGGGTGCATAACCGGCAGGCAGGTGTGCATGGGCCTCAAATTCCGTACGGAAAACCGAAAAGTCAATATTCAGGCCAAAGTTTTTCGTGCCCGTTTCCTGAATAAACGCCACATAGTCCTGCACCATGGGGCTGGAGAGCATGGTGGGGGTGTGGATCTCGGGGCAAAGCTTCAGGTCCAGCCGCTCGGCAAGGGGCAGCACACCGCGAATAATATCCCTCCAGTTTTCCACTGGGCTCAGGTCGTTGGTGATCACGCTCATCTTGGTGCGCAGCACACGGAATCCCAGCCGATGTGCCAGGCGCATATCCACTTCCAGGCGGGCAATGGCCTCTTCTGTGGTCAGGTCGCGGTCCTGCATCACGCGGCAGTCGATCCAGTGGCCATACTCTGCAGGCTCCACCTGGTATTTTTCGCAAAGGGCATGCCAGTGGTCCACCCAGGCATCGGTAGGATAGGGGTAGTTTTCAATGTGGGAGTTGGCAAGGATCTCCACCCCATGGGCACCCATATCGCAGATATCCTCAAAGCACTCCTCCAGGTTCTTTTCAAACCCAAATTCTGCCGAATAACTGTAAAGTGAAACTCCGCGCTTCAGGCCTTTCTTTTCGTAACGGTACAAAAGGTTTCCCTCCTCTGATTTATTAGTGATAAAAAACAGCAGAGATGCGGGATATACCATGATCTCTGCTGTAATGATTCTGCTTTATTTTTCTTTCTTCTTCATGGTGATGCCAACCACACCGCCATACATTCCGTTCTTGTGCACATTGTACCAGGGCCAGTATGCAATACCAAGGCCAAGGACAATGGTAATAATGCTGGTCTGCAGGTCGTATCCGCGGCAGATATTATAGATTCCTCCAACCACAAACAGAACGCAGAGCGCATACATAATATAGGTCCATGCGCCGCCCGGGCGCATCTTTTTAAAATCCAGATCTTCCAGCTGGGCAGCCAGCTCTTCCATTGCCTTCTGTTCTTTGAGCCTCTGCTCTTCGATCTTCTGCTCTTTGGTCTTCTTCTCTTCGTTCATCTCGTGTTTTCCTTTCACCCGTTCGCTCATACAAAGTCTTACTGTTTTGTATTGTACCACAGGAATCCTGCGCTTGCAATTTGATGCTTGCAAAAAATGCAAGGAAGCAGCGCCAAAGAAAAAGCGAGCCCGAATTCGGCATTTTCTCTGCCGAATCATAGCCCCGCAACAGTTTTATTTTATCTCGTCCTTCCGGCAGATTGCAAGCACTTTTCAGGCCGCAGCAAGGTTTCTCCCTTTTCGCTAAAACGGCGTGTTTTCTTTTTGCTATTCTGCGAATTGCGCCCGATCCGCACCTGTGGTATCTTTTAATCACACAAGAGATGTACAGAAAAACAACTGAAGAACAAAAGTTGTAATCAAAATGGAGGATTTCTCCAAGGTACATGTGGTAAAAAACTGAATATAGTCTGCAGAAAGATGAGGTCAAACAGATGTTAGATACCAAGAACTTTTAAGCAGCCACTGTGTGAAGAGACGATTCGACATACAGTGGCTGCTTAATTTCTGTGTTCTAAAAACATTTCATCCTCATTTCCGGTCGTCTGCCAGGGCGGCTGCTTTTTTTTGCTCATTTTCTACTCTGTTTTCCCTTTCTGTTTTACAGCATTTATGGCGGAAACCTGCCGCTTTCTGTTTAGGTACTGCTCCGTATTGCCGCCTGCCTCTCTTGCAATTTTCATGGCGCAGAAGTAAAATATTAAAAATTTTAAATGAAAGAGGGAATCTCTTTGGACGAGAATAATCTGGTCACTCAGCAGAAGGATGACCTGTTTAAGCGGTTTTTCAGCATGTTCTGGCTCTTGGTGCTGCAGAATGTGGTGACCATCAGCGTAAACCTGGCAGATAACATGATGCTGGGCGCCTACAGCGAGGCCTCCCTTTCCGGAGTTGCCTCCATCAACCAGGTGCAGTTTGTGCTTCAGATGCTGCTTGCGGCATTGGGCGACGGCGTTGTGATGTTCAGCAGCCAGTACTGGGGCAAAAAAGAACATGAACCCATTCGCAAGGTTGCCGCCATCGGTCTGAGGGCTGGCCTCTGCGTTGCCATTGTGCTGTTCCTGGCCACAACCATCACTCCTGCAGGCGTGATGCATCTGTTCACCAATGAGACTGCAATTGTAACAGAAGGCGTAAAGTACCTTTCCGTGATCCGCTTCTCCTACCTGTTCTTTGCCGTTTCCATGCTGCTCCTGGCCACCATGCGCAGCATCGAGATCGTTGGCATTGCTTTCCGCCTTTCCATCATGGCCCTGTTTGTGAACTGCGGCATCAACTATGTGCTGATCTACGGCCACTTTGGTGCACCGGAGCTTGGCGTTGTCGGCGCCGCCATCGGCACACTTACCTCCCGCGTTCTGGAATGCGCTGTGGTTCTGTGGTATGTACTGTTCCACCAGAAAAAGGTGCATTTCTCCGCAAAGGATATTTTCTCCCGGGATGCCGATCTTTCCCGCCGTTATCTGAAGGCTGCCACCCCCATGGTTGTTCTTCAGGGCGCATGGGGCCTGAATATTGCCCTGCAGACCATCATCCTTGGCCACATGACCCCTGCAGCCATTGCCGCCAACAGCGCAGCTTCCACGCTGTATATGCTTTCTAAATCCGCTGCCGTGGGTGCTGCTGCCACCACCGCCACCATCATCGGCAAGTCGATCGGTGCCGGCGACCTGGAAAAGACCAAAGAATATTCCAAACGCCTGCAGAAGCTTTTTGTGGTAATCGGTCTGTGCGCAGGTGTGTTCCTTTTCTTCGTTCGTATCCCTGTGCTCAAGGTGTATCAGCTGTCGGATGAAGCCATGCAGCTGGCCAATTCCTTCCTGATCGTTCTCTCCTTTATTGTTGCCACCATGAGTTACCAGATGCCCACAAACAACGGCATCGTCAAGGGCGGCGGCGATGTGAATTTTGTAGTAAAGATGGACTTTATCAGCATCTGGTGCATCGTGATTCCTGTTTCACTCATCATGGCCTTTGTTGTAAAGGCTTCGCCGCTGGTGGTAGTCTGCTGCCTGAATGCCGACCAGGCGTTCAAGTGCATTCCTGCCTTTATCCATTGCAACTACGGCAACTGGATCCGCAAGCTTACCTGAATTCTGCCCGCTAAAGGAGACCTGTGATGAAAAAACTGAAAGTCGGCGTTCTTGGCCTTGGAGCAATTTTCCACCGCGTAATGCTGGATTTCATGAAGGCGGAAAACTGCGAGCTTTATGCCGTTGCCGCCCGGGATCTTAACCGGGCACAAGAAGAAGCTGCCCGCTATGGCGCAGCCAAAGCGTACGGCAGCTATGAGGACCTGCTGAACGACCCCGAGGTAGAACTGGTCTATGTGGCAACACCGAACCGTTTTCATAAAGAGCATACCATTCTCAGCCTGAACCACGGCAAGCACGTGCTGTGCGAAAAGCCTTTTGCCATGAATGCAAAGGAAGCTGCTGAAATGGTTGCCTGCGCCCGGGAAAAGGGTCTGTTCCTCATGGAAGCGGTGTGGACACGTTTTCTGCCCACAATGCAGAAATTCATGCAGCTTTACCGCTCCGGCGAGTTTGGAAAGATTCAGCATATCATCGGCGATTTTTCCTACGATGCCTTCTCCGGCGGTTATGACCCCAAGCACCGCCTCTTCAACCCGGAACTGGGCGGAGGTGCCCTGATGGATGTTGGCACCTATGTGCTTTACATCGGCGCCATGATGCTGGGGGCAGAACAGGGCTGGCAGAGCACAGCAGTGCTGGCGCCCACCGGTGTGGATAACCGCACGCTCCTGCAGCTTCAGTATGCCGGAGGTGCTACTGCCCAGTATATGGTAGCCATGGATGTGGAAACGCCAAACAACATGACGGTCTTCACCGAAAAGGCTGTGGTAGAGCTGCCCCGGTTCTGGTGCGGCAATGAGCTGATCATCAACGGCAAGAAAACCGAATTTCCCCCGGAAAACGAGGGCCATTACCACGAATTTAATTATGTGGCCGAAGACATCCGTGCCGGCCGCACCGAAAGCTCCATCATGCCCCTGGACGAAAGCCTGCAGCTGATGCAGCTGATGGATGCCATCCGCGCAGACATCGGTGTAAAATATCCCACCGACTGCTGAACGGTAAAAGCAAGATATAAAAGATCCCGCTCCCCAAACCGGGGAGCGGGATAATTTATTGTCTTCAGCTGCTTACAGCAGAATGTACTTCAGCACAAACAGCACTGCCAGCACATACATGAGAGGAGATACCTTCTTTGCCTTGCCTGCCAGCACATTGATCACCACATAGGAGATCATGCCAATGGAAATACCATCGGAAATGCTGTACATCAGGGGCATGGTAAGCAGGCACAGGTAGGCGGGAATCGATTCGGTGGGCTCGCTGAAATCAATATCCACAACGGCATTCACCATCAGGAAGCCAACAAAGATCAGCGCAGGAGCTGTGGCAAAGCTGGGAATTGCCGTGAAGATGGGTGCCAGGAACAGCGAGAGGAAAAACAGAACGCCGGTCACCACAGAAGCAAGGCCGGTTCTGCCGCCTTCGGAAACGCCGGAGGAGCTTTCCACAAAGGTGGTGGTAGTGGAGGTGCCCAGCACAGCGCCGGCAGTAGTGGCAATTGCGTCGGCCAGCAGGGCCTGCTTGATGCGGGGCAGCTTGCCGTTTTCATCCAGCATATCTGCCTTGTTTGCCACACCCACCAGGGTGCCCAGCGTATCGAACAGGTCAACAAACAGGAACGAGAACATGATCACCACAAAATCGATCACATTAAAGCGGATAGCGCCAAAATTAAAGCACTGGCCAAAGGTCTTGCCGATGTCTGCCAGGTGGAAGCCGCCCAGGCTGGGCAGCAGGGAATAAAAGCCGTTGGCAGGGTCAACCTGGTAGATGCCGGCGAACTGGCAGAGAATGCCAAGCACCCAGGTTGCCAGAATACCGATCAGCATGCCGCCTTTCACATGCTTGATATGCAGTGCGGCAATGATCACAAGGCCGATCAGTGCCAGCAGAGCACCAATGCCAACCGTGTGGAAATTCTCGCGGAAGTTTACAATGGTAACCAGAGTGGCGCCGTCCACCACCAGGTTTGCGTTCTGCAGGCCAATGAAAGCGCAGAACAGACCAATACCAACCGAAACACCCTTTTTCAGCTGCAGCGGAATTGCATTAAAAATGGCTTCGCGCACATTGGTAAGGGAAAGGACGATAAAAATGATACCCTCAACAAACACCGCCAGCAATGCAAACTGCCAGCTGTAGCCCATCTGGCCGCAGATGGTGTAGGCAAAATAGGCGTTCAGGCCAAGGCCGGGTGCCAGTGCAAACGGGTAGTTTGCCAGGAATGCCATAGCAAGGCATCCGATAAACGAGGCAAGTGCCGTGGCGATCAGGATCGCATTGGCATCCATGCCGGAGGCGCTCAGGATCGACGGGTTCACGGCAAGGATATATGCCATGGTCATAAAGGTTGTAATGCCGGCAATGATCTCAGTACGTACGTTGGTACCGTTCTCTTTCAGTTTAAACAGCTTTTCCATAAGAAAAACTCTCCTCTTTTCAATTCTTTCTTTCCTTCAAATAAAAACAGGCCTTGCAGAACTGCTCAGCCTGTTTGGTTGACCCTTTACTTCTTCAGGTTCCCGTTTGCGCTTTCATCCACGGGGAAAATGCCCGGGTTGTATGCAACGTAGGGGGCCTTGAGTTCCTTCAGGTTCTTAATGGTGCCGCTCGGCTGAGCCTGTGTTTTAATTTCGGTGGAGTGCTCCAGCTTGCCGCCCCAGCGCAAACGGCTGCGGTCCAGCTCTTCGGGGGTGTATTCCACATCGATCAGGCCGTCAACGATCTTCAGCGTGCCGTGGCTGCCGCAGACAACGCAGTCAACACTCTTCTTATCGTGGGAGACCTGCAGCAGGCGAGTATGGCAGATGGGGCAGCAGCCCTCTTCATCGCCGCGCCATGCAATGCGCTCTTCTTCCGTTTCGGCGTTGATGGAGGCAACCACGTTCTGGCCAACCTTCTTCATGCGCTCCATCATGGGGGCATTGCCGGCAACGTTTTCAAATGCCATGGCGCCGTAGTACTCCACGGTGTCGATTACATCGATTGCCATGGGGAAGGTGAATTCATACATCATGGGAACCGTAAGGGCAACCCAGTTTTCGGTCATGGCGCCGCCGACAGAGATCAGTGCTGCGCTGCGCTTGTTAAAGGCGCGTGCATCGGGCAGTTCGCTTTCGGGCTTGCCGGCAGCTTTGCCTTCGTCATAAGCTGCCTTACGGAAGGTGATATCGTGGCTGGGGCCAATACGGTCGCAAATCGTCTTGAAGCGGCCGGTAGCGGAAGTCTCGTATGTGGGGCAGGCAATGATCAGGCCATCAGACTGCATCACGCACTCATCCAGAATATCAAAATCGTCGTGACGTACACAGTAGCCGCGGCCTCTGCCGGACATCAGCCCGATCACGCAGCTGATGCAGCCGTTGCAGTTGGTAATATTCAAATCATCTGCGCGGATAAAGGCAGTTTCACAGCCTTCCTTTTCGCACTCCATCAGTGCGCACTTTACCATCATGTCGCAGTTTGAATTTTTACGGCCAAAAGAAATGCCAAGAACCTTTTTTGCCATGCGTTTCTCTCCTTACTGTTATTTTTAAAATTTTAAAATACCCTTGAAAAATGCGGGGAAAAATGCCCCGCAACAGTTTCATTTTATTACATTCATTGGATGGTCTGCAAGGCTTTTTCATGTTCCTCAGGTGCT
>JAKSSN010000169.1 GCA_024403095.1 Oscillospiraceae bacterium | reverse complement strand
TGCTTGCGCCGCCAATGCCTGCAAAAAAGCTGAGCGGGATGCTGATCACCAGCGCACACGGGCAGCTGATTACCAAAAAGGTCAAAGCGCGGTAGACCCAGGTGCTCCACCCGGCGCCAAGCCCCAGAATCAGCCGAATCACGGGGGGCAGAACCGCCAGTGCCAATGCGCTGTAGCATACGGCAGGGGTATAAATGCGGGCAAAGCGGGAGATGAATGCTTCGGAGCGGGATTTCTTGGAGCTTGCGTTTTCCACCATGTCCAGAATTTTGGAAACAGTGGATTCACCAAACTCTTTGGTCGTGCGGATCTTGATCAGGCCGGAAAGATTCACGCAGCCGCTGCTGACTTCGTCGCCCTCGGCAGCGTCCCGGGGAACGCTTTCGCCGGTAAGGGCGGCTGTGTTCAGGGTGGTGCTTCCTTCTATAATAATGCCGTCGATGGGGATCTTCTCACCGGGGCATACCGCAATCACGGTGCCGATTTCCACTTCATCCGGGTCTACCCGCTCCAGCTCGCCATCTTCGCCGATCACGTTAGCGTAATCCGGGCGGATATCCATCAGGTCACTGATGCTGCGGCGGCTCTTGCCAACGGCATAGCTCTGGAACAGCTCGCCAATCTGGTAAAAGAGCATAACAGCGGCACCTTCCAGGTAATCGCCCAGGGCAATTGCACCCAGGGTCGCCACCGCCATCAGAAAGCATTCATCAAAAGGCTGGCGGTTTTTAATGCCTTTCCAGGCTTTTAAAAGAATATCGTAACCGATTACCAGATAGGGGATCAGGAACAGGACCAGAGCCAGCAGACCTTTGGGATCGATCAGCCGGAAGACGATCAGCAGCACAGCTGAAACGAGAATGCGAAGCAGCATTTTTTTCTGTTTTTTTGTCATAACCGAACACCTCACAGAAGCACAGGGAAGCGGTATTTCACCGCTTTAGAATTGTTATTTTAAATGAGCTGCACCGGGATCAGAGGTAGATCTCGCAGTCGCTCTCCACTTTTTTGCAGTTTTTCAGCACTTCCTGCATAACTGCCTTAACATCCGCGCCTTCTTCAAATTCCACGCTCATCTTAAGCGTCATGAAATTTACCACAGCATCTTTTACACCGGCGGTCTTTTTGGCGGCATCTTCCATTTTGTTGGCGCAGTTGGCGCAGTCTACTTCAATTTTATAGGTCTTCTTCATAACAGGAACCTCCATAAATCATTCATTTGAACAACTGTTCAAATGTTGACTTTATTATAACGCCTTTTCGGCAGAATGCAAGAGGTTTTTTGCAATTTAAAAATAAACGCCCGGCTGTGTGTAAACGCTTGCACAGTTGCCGGAATCTTAGTATACTGTAAAATAGTCAAAGAATAACTTTTGAATCTGGAGGTGCCAGTTATGGCAGCATCAAAATACACCGTAAAACTTAAACAGGTGGCCGAGGAACTTGGCCTTACTGTTTTGCACGCATCCACAAATTATGAAACCGCAGTCCTCTGCACCTACGACGTAAACCGCCCCGCCATGCAGCTCACCGGCTTTTACGATTATTTCGACCCCAAGCGTCTTCAGATCACTGGCCTTCTGGAAGCGGAGTATATAAAAACGCTCAGCCCGGAGCAGCGTCATGAAACATTGGAGCGTTTTATGCAGCATGACATCGTGGGTCTGGTCTTCTGCCACGGGACCCATCCCACCCAGGAACTTATGGAGCTTGCGGAAAAGTATGACCGCAATATTTTCCTCACGGCAGAGGACACCTCGGAATTTCAGGGCAACGTGATCATTTCTCTGCGCAGCCACCTGGCTCCGCGCATCACCATGCATGGTGTACTGGTGGAGGTCCATGGCGAGGGCGTGCTCATCACCGGCGACAGCGGCATTGGCAAAAGCGAAGCTGCTCTTGAGCTGGTAAAGCGCGGCCACCGTCTGATCGCGGACGATGCCGTGGAGATCCGCAAGATCAATAAAGACCGTCTGCTGGGTTCTGCCCCTGAAATGATCCGTTATTATATGGAACTGCGCGGCATTGGCATCATCAATGTGCGCCACATTTATGGCGCCGGTGCAGTAAAGCCGGAGGGACTGATCGACATGGTCGTGTCGCTGGAGCCCTGGGTGGCAGGTAAAATGTATGACCGCCTGGGCGTGATCGAAGAATACGAGAACATTTTGGGAATCAAGCTGCCCAAGGTCACAGTGCCTGTGCGCCCCGGTCGTAACCTGGCTGTGATCATGGAACTGGCAGCCATGAATAACCGCCAGAAAAACATGGGCTATAATGCTGCCGCTATGCTGGAAGCCGAGCACGATGCAGCCATCGATGCCGGCCTGTTCTAAAAAAGAGGAGAAGGATCCATGCTGGAAAATCTTGAAAAAGCCGTCCGGGAGATCAAAGAAGCGCTTCCCGGCCTGGAATTACACGAATATGAACCCATGAGCGCACACAGCTCGTTTAAGATCGGCGGCCCTGCCCGTGTGCTGGCCGTCCCGGGAAGCATGACTTCCCTAACGCAGGTCTGCGCCATTTTAAAAGAGAATAAGCTTGCCCCCTATATGCTTGGCAACGGAACCAACATTCTGTTTCCGGATGAAGGGCTGGAGGACCTGTTCCTCATCAGCACCGAAAAGCTGCAGAAGCTTTACCTGCTGCCCAGCGGAGATATTTATGCCGAAGCCGGTGTATCGCTGGCAAAACTGGCGGGCTTTGCCTGCCAGAACGGCCTGAAGGGGCTGGAATTTGCCTCAGGCATCCCCGGCACGGTGGGCGGCGGAACCCTGATGAATGCAGGAGCCTACGGCGGCGAGCTGAAGGACGTGATCCAGAGCGTGGTGTGCCTGTACTCTCCGGACCAGTCATTTTACGAGCTGACGGGTGAGCAGTGTGCGTTCGGCTACCGCACCAGTTATTTTAAAACCATCGGCGGCTGCATCATCACCAGCGTAGTGATGCACCTGGAGCAGGG
Organism: Oscillospiraceae bacterium; assembly: GCA_024403095.1. Lineage (GTDB taxonomy): Bacteria > Bacillota > Clostridia > Oscillospirales > Oscillospiraceae > Limivicinus. Next base: position 222 of record JAKSSN010000169.1, on the reverse strand, counting down.
CGACAAAGAAGAGATCGCTGCGCGTATGCGCGAGCTTAACGAAAAGCGCCGCGCCAAGCAGCCCTTGGATCTGCCCTCAGCCGGCAGTGCATTCAAACGCCCCGAGGGATACTTTGCGGCTGCCCTTATTGAAGAATGCGGCCTGAAGGGCTTTTCCGTCGGCGGTGCCCAGGTGAGCGAGAAGCACTCAGGCTTTGTGGTGAACCGCGGCGGAGCAAGCTC
>JAKSSN010000168.1 GCA_024403095.1 Oscillospiraceae bacterium | reverse complement strand
TCAGGTTTGATAAATATTGAGTAATACATAGGGAAACACGAAACCTCCGGTTTTTTCAAATCCGGAGGTTTTGTATTTTCCCTGAAAATATTGGAATATTGGCCTCAAAGCACCCTGCAAATATCGAAAAAAGGTGTTACCGCTTCCCGGAGTTTTCCGGTTCAAAAGGTAACACCTATTCAATTTCCCCCCTAATGACTTTTCTGAAAAGTTGGGAGGAATTTTTAATAAGGGGGTACACAGCACAAAGATTAACAAGCAACGTTACAGTGAGAGCTTCATTTCTATAGAAAATGGTACTACGCTTACACCTTTTTGTCAAGAAGTGTATTTCAGAATCTTAGGAACTGTTTGCGCTTAGGAAAGCAGATTAGGTGCGCAGCGATTGACAGCTCCATCATCCTGTGCTAGCTGGCATTGGCAATGAAGATTTGGTCAACGATGTTGTAAAGGGCTCCGACCAGAAGTGAAATGATGCAGGGAATGGCGAATTTCCGCATCAGTGCCCCAATCGGAGCAGTACCGAGAAATGAATTTGTTTTTTGTTCCATAATAACCTCCATACAAACAAAAATGCAGCCTGAGCAAGTCGGATTTACGCCTGCTCAGGCTAAACACTTTTCAGACTATTCAAAACAAAAAACGAGTGGCCATAACTGGATTTACGCAGTTACTGCCACTCGTTATTTATATTTTACTCCCTTTTTTGATTTTGTCAAGAAAGCAAATCGTATGTTTTATTCGCGGTAAATTACAGCCCTTTTTCATTTGTAGCTTTTACATGAGAAGGTGCAGCTGCAAACCTTGCATGTGCCACATGTTGCATTATACATTCTTTATACCGTGACTTTAACAATGCAGGAAGGATCAATATGTTTTAGATCCGGAGAGCTTGTCAGATTCATGTAATGCTGCAGCTCTTGTGTTAAAGAATTCAGTTTTTTCACGACAGCTTCTGTTCCACCAGAAGCATACTCTCCCATCAGCCCCCGAGCAATCATTACTCCATCCGCACCAAGCGCCAACGCTTTAAATGCATCAATACCACTACGAATTCCGCAGTATACAAAAACAGGATAATTGTCGCCCACCGATTTACGAATATTCTGAACTGCTAACACTGGTGGAATAGAATAATGAACCTGTCCATGGTGGTGAGAAACGGCTATCGCTGCAATTCCAGCCTCCTTACATTTCAGCGCGTCGTGAACACTAAGAACTCCTTTCAGGATAATGGGGAGGCCAGAACATTCCGCATAGCGCCGAAGATCATCTACACTCTGCCGTCCGGCATTTCCGCCAAATCTGTCCGGTTCCCCGCCTCGGTCTGCAAAATTATCCCATCCGCCGTCTTTTGCAAAAAGGTGATCAATATCAATAAAAAAGGCCGTTGCACCTGCCTGCTCTGCCTTCCAAATCCGACGGACAACCATATCATGGTCAGCCAATGGTTTGCTGCAGGTAATAAAGGATACGCCTGCAGCTGCAATTTCCGCAACATCCTCATCCGTCAGATGGGATCCCCAGTACAGTGTGTTTGTTGCTGCCGCAGCTTTTGCCAACCCTAAGGAGCCAAGCTCTCCATTTGCCATATTGGCCGCAAGCGGTGCTATCATAATCGGGCTTGAAAAACACTTTCCAAAATACTCTGCCCGCACAGAAGCCAGATCCGCACCAATATATCGCGGTTCGATCAATAGCGAATCATAATATTGGCGAGTATAATCATCCGAATTCGAATAAAAGAGTTTCTCAAATCTAGCCTTTTGTATTCTGCCGCCACCAGAGGTACCCATGATGCGAATCCAGTTCGTGCTGGTGCTTTCTTGGAGTCAATCGATCTGGAAGAGCTTTTGGAAGAATACGGAATCTTTGTTCAATGATGCTTGTCTGCTTCCGAAGGTACGATCTCCTTGGTACCGTGTTGGTGCGGAAGCCGTGGACTGAAAATGCTTTTTCATTTGTTTCTTTTTTATAGAGAACACGCCGTATCTGATTGCTCCCGGATGCGGCGTGCTTCGTTATTTCAAATTATTTATCTCCGCAGAGTCGGAAGAAATTTTTGCCCTTATATTGAATCCGATAATCCTCGGTATAGGATGCATATTCAGCAATATTATCCCAGTGTATATTTCGAAATCCGAGTTTTTCCAGTGCCCGTACATCCCATTCAGGACGTTTTTCATAGGATAGCTTTAATTCTCTTTTCCAGCCTCGGGCTTCTTCGTATTTTTCGGGAGCGAATGTTACTCTGGGAGCTTTTCCGTAGTTTTGCTTGTAGGACTCAACATAAGCGGTATGATTTTTATCAAAATCTGTGAGGTAATCATCTTTTTCGTGGCCTATATCAAAGGCAACAATTCTACCGCCCGGCTTGAGAATTCTCAGCCAATCCGCATAAACAGCTTCTGGATCTTCCATGATCCAAACTACATTTCGGCTCACGATCATATCAAAGGTATTGTTCGGAAATTGCAGCTGCTCAGAATCCATACGGATATACTGGGGTGTTACTCCGTACGTATCCGAATTTTTTTTGGCTGCATCCAGCATCGCCTGAGAAATATCTATTCCAATCACATCGTGTCCCAGCATGCTGAGGATCGTTGCAAAAACGCCGGGGCCGGTGCCCACATCCAGAATCTTCATTTTTCCGGAAACTGGAGCCTTATCCAGAATCAGGTTTTGCCAGATTTCTCTTCCGGGAAGTTCAAAATCATTCTGAACGACACTATCGTATCCTTTGGCAGAGATTTCCCAACCGTTGATAATTTTTTCTTTAAGATTCATTTCTTGCAACTCCTTCTGGCTGCTGTAACCGTTTCCGCCAATTGCCCAAGAAGAAATAAACAGTTACCAGCAGACTGTTAAAAAACCAGCTGGCCGGGTAACCAATGGCCACATTGAAAAGAGTGGGGCCTCCGAACAGATGAATGCACACCACCCAGCCCACACGGAATCCACAGGTTCCTATCAAAGTTATGAGCATGGGCCTGAAGGTCTCGCCGCAGCCACGGATCGTAGCGGTAAATACCTCTCCAAACAGGTAGAAGAAGTAATAGAACACCATGATTCGCTCAATTTGAACCGCAGTATCAACAACAATGCGGTCACTAATGAACAAACTGGCCAGCGGACGGTTGAACAGCCAAATCAGCAGACTGCAACTGCAGATAATCAGCATACCCAGTAAAAGGCTTGTCTTGAGGCTATCCTTTACCCGCTGTATCTTCTTGGCGCCGAAATTCTGCGCCGCAAATGTGGAAACAGTTACACCGAAGGCATCATACAGGCTC
>JAKSSN010000167.1 GCA_024403095.1 Oscillospiraceae bacterium | reverse complement strand
CAGGAGGACAAGCTCTTCGACGTGCTGAACGAAGTTCCCCGCGTGCGTGAAGACTTCGGTTATCCTCCTCTGGTCACTCCTTCCAGCCAGATCGTTGGCACTCAGGCAGTGCTGAACGTAATCTACAACCAGCGCTACAAGACCTTCCCCAAAGAGTCCAAGGCTATGCTGCGCGGTGAATACGGCCAGCTGCCCGGTACAGTGAACGAGGAAGTTCGTGCCAAGGCCGGCATTAAGGAAGAGGATGTCATCACCTGCCGTCCTGCAGACAAACTGGAGCCCGGTCTGCCTGCTATTCGCGAGAAGTACGCAGACCTCATCAAGTGCGAAGAAGATGTTCTTAGCCTGGCCCTGTTCCCCCAGGTTGCTGAAAAATATCTCACCGTTCGCAATGCTCCTGCTCCTGTTGTGGATCCCAATGCAGTGCGTGAACTGTTTGTTCAGTACAATTTCGGTTAATCCAAATAAAAATAAAAAAAGATTCTGGCCGCATGGCCGGAATCTTTTTTTGCGCCAATTCGGCAGAAGGTTCAATTGCAGAATCAGTATCAAGCTAAACGACGGGAAATGAATAGAATGAAAAGCGCTTTGAGAATTTACTCTCAAAGCGCTTAAATTACTGATTAATAATAAGGTAGGGGATCGGGTCAGGCGCGGAACTCTTCATAGATGGCGCAGATGGCCTTTTCATAATCCTCGTCGTTTACGCCAATAATAATGTCCAGCTCGCTGCTGCCCTGGTCCAACATACGGATGTTCACACCTGCGTTGGCAATAGAGGAGAAGACCTTTGCTGCAACACCGGGCTTATAGCTCATACCATGGCCAACAACTGCGATCAGAGAAATACCGCTTTCAATGGTAAGCGTGTTGGGGTGAAGTTCCTCTTCCAGTCTGCTCAGAAGCTCGTCGCGAACGGGAAGAACATCGCTTTCTTTCAGCACAACAGACATGGTGTCGATTCCGGAAGGCATATGCTCAATGCTCAGGCCGAGATCGGCAAAAATTTTAAGAACATGTGCGGCATACCCAATTTCGGTGTTCATCATTTCCTGCTCAATCAGAACTGAGCAGAAGCCTTTGCTGCCGGCAATACCGGTGATGGGATTTTTCTTGGCAGCAGGGGGAACTGCCTTGGTGATCATGGTGCCGGAATCATCCGGGCGATTCGTGTTGCGAATGTTGATGGGAATACCAATGGTGCGGGCGGGGAACACAGCTTCTTCATGCAGTACGCTGGCACCCATATAAGAAAGCTCACGGAGCTCAGCGTAGGAGATGAACTCGATGGGAGCGGGATCTTTTACGATGCGGGGGTCAGCCATCAGCATTCCGCTTACGTCCGTCCAGTTTTCGTAAATTTCGGCGTCGGCTGCATGGGCAACAATAGCGCCGGTAACATCGGACCCGCCGCGGGAGAAGGTGCAGATGCTGCCATCCATCTTACTGCCGTAAAATCCCGGGATCACAGCATTTTTGCAGGTCTTCAGAACTGCGGGGAGTTTTTTGTAGGTTTCTTCATTGTTCAGCGTGCCGTTTTCGTTAAAGATGATCACGTCGGCAGCGTCAATGAAGGGAAAGCCGAGATACTCAGCCAGCAGCTTGCTGTTCAGGTATTCGCCGCGGCTTTTCACATAGTCTTCGCTGGCACCGGCGGAAAGCTGTGCAGCGATGGATTCCAGCTCAGGGTCGATATCGAAAGAGATGCCCAGCTCATCGGCAATGGATACGAAACGATCGCGGATCATAGCAAGTTCTTTAGTAAAATCCTTGCCCTCTGCGGCAACCTTGCTGCAGCTGATCAGCATATCGGTGACCTTAATATCGTCGGAGGTACGTTTGCCGGGGGCAGAGGCAACAACAAAGCGGCGGGAATTATCGGAGCGGATAATTTCAGCGACCTTTTTGAACTGCTGAGCGGAGGCTAGAGAGGTACCACCAAATTTGGTAACAGTTGTCTGCATATTATAAAATTCTCCCCTGAATCTATTAATTAATAATCGTGCGAGAATGGCTCATATTATATCATGAAATTCAGCGATTTCAACAGGAATTCTGCAGAAATATTGACAAAAGTGCATAAAAACGGTGCGCAAAGAGATGCGCACCGTTTTTATCTGCTGCCTTACGGACAGTTTTTTATTATCTGTGGGTGGCAGGGAAACAAAGAACGATCAGGCCGGGGCCGGTGTGAGAGCCAATGACCGGACCAATATTGGTAATCAGACCGGTTGCACCGTACTTTTCTTTCAGTTCGGCTGCCATTGCTTCTGCTTCCGGCAGGCAGTCGGAGTGGCCAATGGTAAACTTGCCGCTCTTATCAATGGCGGTTGCTTCATAGGCGGCAACAAGTTCCTGCAGAGCTTTCTTGCGGGTGCGTATTTTTTTAACCGCAACCAGCTTGCCTTCTTCATCTACGTGCATGACCGGCTTGATATCCAGCACGGTGCCGGCAATTGCAGATGCAGCACTTACTCTTCCGCCGCGCTTCAGATAAACCAGGTCGGAAGGTGTGAACCAGTGCCCAATGTTGGGGGCAGAGGTTTCAACCAGGCGGGCAACTTCTTCCAGGCTTGCACCAGCATCTCTTGCTTCAACCGCATCCCAGACCAGAATGCCCTGCCCGCAGGAGGCGCACTTGGTATCGAATGCAAAGATCTTGCGCTGGGGATATTTTTCCTGCAGTTCGGAAGCGGCCATAATGCCGGAATTGCTTGTGGTGCTGATGCCGGAGGAGAAGCCAATGTAAAGAATGTCATTGCCTTTTGCCAGTTCTTCTTCAAAAGCCTGGTAGAAGGCGTCCATGTTTACAGCCGAGGTACGGGATACATCGCCTTTGCGCATGCGGTCGTAAAACGTTTTTACATCCATATCCTCGTTACGGTACTGTTTATCTTCCCCGTCAAACTTAAAGGTAAGGCTTTCAGAACGAACGTTCCACTTTGCCAAAACATCAAGATCCAGGTCGCAGCCGGAATCCGTAAAAATCACATATGCCATAGAATAGACCTCCTGGTAACTAATTTAGTATGTTTTCATCTTATACCAGGAGGAGTTAAAACACACCCTACGCGGCAGGTGTTTCACTATATCCTTCATAAAAACAGCAGTAGAACGAAGAGATTTTACTCTCGCCAGCGTAGAAAACAAGAAAATGCAATCATTTGAAGGGGAGAAGGAGCACGTTAGAAGACCGTTATACAGCTTTGACAAGCCTAAACAAAAGCTCTCGCAGCTCAGCAGGCGAATTCACCAGCCAATCGGCACCGGCTTCCTGCAGCGAACTCTGTGTGCCGTAACCGTAACACACTCCAATTGCTTTCAGCCCGC
>JAKSSN010000166.1 GCA_024403095.1 Oscillospiraceae bacterium | reverse complement strand
TGCAATATCAGGGGCACTCATATATTGGCTAACGAGCGTTAGCATGCTATACTTCAGTTAAGCTGAAAAAGCAGCGGAACATATGAAGTTGGGGTCCAGGCACAGGGAGGTAACAATGAGCGAACAGAAATATGTATCATGGAATCCCTGGCATGGGTGTACAAAGTATTCAGAGGGATGCCGTTACTGCTATGTATACCGGCAAGATGAAGCATACGGCAGTTCGGTATCATCAGAGCAATGCCGCAAAACGCAGAATTTTAGTCTGCCTGTAAAAAAGAAACGAGACGGAAGCTATAAAGTTGAGCCGGGTTCCATTGTTATGACATGCTTCACCTCGGATTTCCTGCTGAAGGATGCAGACGAATGGCGGGGAGAATGCTGGGAAATGATAAAAAGCCGTTCCGACTGTATGTTCTATTTTTTCACAAAGCGCATTGAACGGTTTCTTGAATGTGCACCCGCAGATTGGGGAGATGGCTATGAAAACGTTATCGTTGGCTGCACCTGTGAAAACCAGGACAGAGCAGATTTCAGACTGCCTATTTTTGCGGAGCTCCCGATCAGGCACAAAACAGTAATAATCGCTCCTATGCTTGGCCCTGTCGAGCTGGAAAAGTACCTGAACGGCAGTATCTGCGAGGTGGCCTGCTCGGGTGAATCGGGTATGAATGTACGCCCGCTCAATTATGACTGGGTGCTGGATGTGCGCCGCCAGTGCATGAATAAAGACGTATCTTTTCAGTTTCACCAGACCGGGGCATATTTCATAAAAGACGGAAGAATGTACCGGATCCCGCGTCGTTACCAAGTTCTGCAGGCGCGCAAGGCGGGAATTGATTACAAAATGAAAGACGGTTATCTGCCGGATATATAGGGCAGTTATTCTGAAAAAATGCAAATCAGAATCTGGAGAATTGAGGATTTTGAGGAGGATATTGCATGCAAATCAGTGATTACTTCATAAACGGAGATATCAAAGGAGCCATCGCCTATATGCGCTGCCACGAGGAATTCAGCGACGTGCTCCCTGCATATACGGCAATTTTTGAGGACGAAGAATACCGTAAGTATGATATTTCGGAGCGGCTGAACAGAATTCTGCTGGCCTATCAGGTTTATTATCGGGATATATTCTATTGCGGGCTCCCCCATTCGGATGCAGCCCAAAAGTTGTTTTCCGCTTTGCGGGTGGAGCTGAACAGACCGGATGCGGATGAAAACCAACTGGCAGAACAGCTTCAGACCATCTTTGAAGAAGAGGGCTATCATGCACAGTTTGGAAAAACGCAGGGGTACTACGGTCCGTACATCTGGCGGGACACAGTGCCGACTGTCTATCAAGTGGAGCTGCCTTGCTCCGTGGCGGAGTATACTGTGAACATTCTGAAGGGCTTTGTGTTCCGGAGTTGGATGGATTATCTGACTTTCGGTCAATTTGGCACTGGAGGCTGGGCATCGCCCGATGGGGTCATCAACTGCATTGAGCAAGCCTATGATTTTGAAAGCGACCGCTTCCTTGTATCGCTGCTGAAGCATGAAGCCCAGCATACGGAGGATATGAAGCAGTATCCGGGCATTACTCCCACTGAGCTGGAGTACCGTGCAAAGCTGGTGGAGCTGTGCTATTCCCATGACGAAGGGCTGCTGCAGCGCTTTATCGAGGCTGCAAACGAAAGCAGAACCGACGACAGCCATGCTATGGCATCTGCACGAATTAAAAACGACTTTGTAGGATTCACGACGGCACCCATGGAAGAAATACGCGCAAAGGCTCTGGAGCTATTTCTGGCGCATAATCTGGAAATGTCACAGAACAGCAACTGAATAACCACAAGTTGGTGTATTGGCCATTGCAGCGTGATGCTCCAGAATTACACACGGAAATGACAGGCGGTATCGTTAAAAAACAAAAATCCCCTTACGTAAGGTATTGCTTGTTACGCTGCGTAATGGATTAGAATCTGCAGCGTAAGGAGGTGAAAGCTATGTCGAAATACACAACGGGAGAGCTTGCAAAGCTCTGCGGTGTTACGGTCCGAACGGTTCAGTATTATGATACCAGAGGTATCCTGATTCCCAGCGAGCTTTCGGAAGGCGGAAGACGTCTTTACTCGGAAGAGGATCTGAAGCGCATGAAGGTCATCTGCTTCCTGCGTGAACTGGATCTGCCAATTGATGCTATTTCGCAGATATTAAAAGAAGAACATCCTGAAAAAGTAATCTCCCTTCTGGTGGAACAGCAGGAGACCATTCTTTCGGAGGAGATATCTGCCAAGCAGGAGAAACTGGCCAAGCTTCGTGAACTGAAAAACGGACTGAACAGCAGATCCTTCTCTCTTGAATCCATCGGTGACATAGCCATAATTATGCAAGGCAAGAAAAAATTGAAAAAAATGCGCTGGATGATGGTCCTTACGGGGCTGCCCGTTACGGCACTGCAGTGGTTCTCTATTCTGTTCTGGATCATCCGGGGAATATGGTGGCCGTTTGTTGTTTGGGTGATCGTTGCTGCCGTATGGGGAACCATCGTAAGCAGGTACTATTTCAGAAATGTAAAATACATCTGCCCGGAATGCCATGAGGTATTCAAACCAACCATGAAAGAAGCCTTTTGGGCAAACCACACACCGAACACCCGCAAGCTGACCTGCACCGAATGCGGGCATAAAGGCTTTTGTGTGGAGATCTGGGGAGGTGACGATCAATGAGAGAACTTGAGAGTATTGTCATTGGCAAAAGCGCTGTCCCGTCGCTGGTCGTCACAGTCATTCTGATGATTGCGATTCCTGTCATCTTCATCATCTGCTGGCGAAAATTGCATAAACAGCAGACAAAGCTCAGCTGGCTCATTGCCGGTGCTGCTGGATTTATTGTATCTGCCCGTGTGCTGGAGCTTGGGGTACACATGGTCTGTATTGTAGCGGATAATCCCATTTCCCGGTTTATCAACGGAAGCACCGTCGCCTATGTCCTTTATGGAACCATTATGGCCGGTGTATTCGAGGAGTGCGGCCGGTATATTGTGCTGAAATACATCATGAAAAAGAACCGTACCCCTGAAAATGCCATCCTGTATGGAATTGGCCACGGCGGCATAGAGGTATTTGCTGTCATTCTGCCCGCAATGATTTTATATCTTGCCATCGCAGTGCTGTTCTCGGCAGGGAATATGGAGAGTGCGTTCAGCACATTGAACATTACGGAGGTAACTGCTGCCGCTGCGCTTCCATCTGTGCAGGCTGCTGCCGCATTTAGTTACGCATCAATGGCCATGAACGTTATGGAACGCCTGTTTGCGGTGCTGATCCATATCGGGCTTACGGTGGT
>JAKSSN010000165.1 GCA_024403095.1 Oscillospiraceae bacterium | reverse complement strand
GCGGCAAGGATGGGAGCGGGAACGCCATAAGGGCGGAGCCATTTTGCCGCAAGCTTCTGCTTCTTTTCCCGCTGGCGCGGTTCGTCCATGCCCTGGTAGGCACAGCCCTCGCAGGCATAGGCATAGGGGCAGTCGCTGAAGGTGGAGCTGCGCTGAAAGGCAACGGCCACGTCTGCCTCGTCATATTCTTCGCTGAAGGAGGGGAAAACCGTCCAGGGTTCGGCGGCAGGGGGGAGAGCGGAAAAATCCATGGGCTTGCCGCTGATGGGGTGCGTAAAGCGCAGGCGGCAGGACCACAGGGCAATACGGGCAGTGCCGTTTTTGGAGCCGTACTTTCCGTCGCCATACAGGGGCAGACCGCGGGAGGAGAACTGCGCACGGATCTGGTGGGTACGGCCGGTGATCAGCCGGACGCGCACCAGGCTCAGCTCTGCGCTGCGGGCACAGAGCGTATATACCAGAGCGGCCTCCTGGGCATCTTTTACTGCGGGGTCCACGGTGTAGGTCTTGCGGTCCTTCTGGCTGCGCAGCAGGTAATCATGCAGCTCGGCCTCAGGCTGCGCGGGGCAGCCTTCCAGCACGGCATAATATTCTTTTGTAAAGCTGCCCGCTGCGATCTGCTCGCTCAGGCCGGAGGCGGCCGGCTGCGAAAGAGCATAGACCATCAGGCCGGCAACTACGGAGTCCAGCCGGTGCACGGTGCGCACCTGGGCATCGCGGCCAATTGCCTCGCGGATCCGGTCCGGCATGCCGCCTGGCTCATCGGTGGAAACAACGCCGGAGGGCTTGATGCACACGATCAGGTCAGGGTCCTGATAAAGTATTTTCATAAGTATCGTCCTAGCTTTTTTATTCAGGCTTCGGCATTGCGGCCGGGGGCGAGCATCCGCTTGGCCGCATACAGAGAGTTGCCGGTGCCGGTAAAATAAAAGATCATAGCTGCTCCATTCTGTGCAGGAGATGCCCTGCTTAATTCATATAATCTACGGTGAGTTTAACCCGGTTTTGTTCTGCCCAGGATTGCAGGGCCACTAAAAGCTCTCCGTAGCCGCTCCAGTGCGGCGCATCCTCCGAAACATACCGGTAGTCAATGGTGTATTCCTGAACGGTGCCGTTTGTGTGCAGGATCAGCTTGCGGTAAAGCAGCGAGGTATCCTTTGTGGCGGGCAGAAAAGAACTGATGAGGATATGGTCAATTTCCTTTGCGCTAATCTGCTGCTCATCCAGAATGAGCTTGCCCGGGAAGAGCAGGATCCTTTCGGGAACCTTGCGGGCATATTTGCGAAAAATGGCGTACTGCACCAGAATGCCCGGTATTGCCATTAAAACGCAGAAGACGAAGGTGATCAGCAGGTGACGGGCCCCGCCAAAGCCGTTGACAAGAAACAGAACGCCGTACAGGATCACAAAAACAACGGCGCCGGAAACCAGCAGGGCAAGGGAGATCTTTTTAAATCTGCGTTTTGCGGTGCAGATCAGCTGCGGACGGGGAAGAACAAATTCGTGGTAAGTGACCCGGTTGCCCGAAGGCTCAGCGAGCAGCTGCGCCGCCCGTTCTATCTTTTTCTGGCGCGTTTGTTCTTTTTTGCCATACACCGCCCAAAGAACTGCATAGAGCAGGGCAAAGCAGCCGGAGATCGCGGCGGGAACACACAGAAGGATGCCCATGTCCGCATCGCCCAAAAGGGCATAGACACCGCCAATCAGCAAGAAGGCCAAAGCCATGGCGAACAGAACAAGGCAAAGTATTTTATTGATCCGCTTGTGAGGAATAAAGGGTAATTTCACGGGAATGCACTTCTCTTTTTTTTAGTTTTACACCGGGGCCGGCTTGGAAGAACCGCACCAAACGAATCGGGGGCCTTCTTCGCCATTGGTTCCGGTGGGAACAAAGCCGGATTTTTCAAGCACGCGCTGCGATGCGGTGTTATCCGGGTCGGTTTCTGCCTCAATTCGCTTTACACCGGGCTGGCGCAAAGCCCAATCTACCGCGGCAATCACAGCCTCGGTCGTATAGCCTTTTCCCCAATACTCCGGCTGAAGACCGTAACCGATCTCCACACAGCCATCGTCAGAAAGACCTTTAAAGCAGTAATCGCCAATCGTTTTGCCGGAATGTAAGCGAATGAACCACACGGCGTACCATTGGCGCAGTTCGGGATGTGCCAAACAGCCGGAGAGCATTTCGCCATAGGCGGCTTTCATCTCTTCCTCCGGCTCGTTTTCTGTAAGCAAACGCATCTCCTCGTCTGAGGCGATGCTGAGAATCAATCGTTCCGTTTGAATCAAGGATCAGCTTCCTCCCAATCAATTATTCCACTTTACAGATATTGTAACCCCAATGGCAGCCTGTTTTCAAGTTGGCAAATAGGAAGCCGTTCAGGTCAGGAACTGAAGGGGGGCAAAATGCGAGGACCGAATGAACCAATTCAAACTATTTAGAATATTATCTAAATACCTGTTGACAAACAACTGCAGATGGTGTAGATTCTATTTAGACAAAGTTCTAAATAGACGAACGTCTAAACAGCTGTCGACAGCTGAGGGATCAAACAAAGAAAGGAGCACGGAATGAGTTTTAACGACACCATGAAAGCCCTGGCCGATCCAACGAGAAGAGATATTCTGAACCTGCTGAAAAATGGCAGTAAAACGGCCGGTGAAATCGCAGGAAACTTCGATATGACCGGTGCCACTATCTCGCACCACCTGAGCCAGCTGAAAAAGGCCGGGCTGATTCACGAAGCCAAACAGAAGAATTTTATTTATTACAGCCTGAATGCCTCGGTTTTTGAGGAAGTATTGCTGTGGCTGAATGCGCTGAAAGGAGAGAACACCCATGAAAAATAACAGCACAAAACGTACCACCATCCTGACTACCATCGTATGCCTGATCCCGGTGGTTCTGGGAATCATCCTGTATCCAAGCCTTCCGGAAACCATTGTGACCCACTGGGATGCCCAGGGCAATCCCAACGGATGGAGTTCAAAACTTGTCGGAGCAATCGTATTCCCCGGTATCCTGGCCGTGGTAAATCTTGCATTTCCGCTGCTGTTAAAGACCGACCCCAAGTATGAAAACATGAACGGGAAAGTCAGAACTCTGATCCACTGGATCATCCCCTTTGTATCAATCTTCGCCTCCGGCAGCACCTTTGCAACTGCATTGGATACGAATATCAATGTTGCTCTCCTTGCTCCGATGCTTATGGGAGTGCTGTTTGTTGTGATCGGCAATTATCTGCCCAAAACGACCCAGAGCTACACCGTTGGAATCAAACTTCCCTGGACCCTGAACAGCGAGGAGAACTGGAACCGGACCCATCGTATGG
>JAKSSN010000164.1 GCA_024403095.1 Oscillospiraceae bacterium | reverse complement strand
ACCTTAGCTGCTGCTTCTGCAGCAGAAGTGAAGATACCGCCGCCGCAAGCAAAGACAACTTCAGTGCCTGCTGCATACCAGGTGTCCATGTAAGCAGTGATGTCGGCATCGCCGAAGAACTGGTTGCCGTATGCGTACTTGATCTCAACGCCTTCAGCGCCGGTAGCTGCAGCTGCAGCATCAGCACCCTGAACAAAACCAAAGCCGTAGCGAACAACTGCGGGAACAGCCATACCGCCAAGGAAGCCGAGCTTGGTGTAGCCCATGGAAACAGCTGCGTAGCCAGCCATGTAGCCGCAGAGCTCTTCCTGGTAAACTGCGCTGTAGAGGTTGGTGGGCATCTTGTCTGCCAGATCGCCAAGATCGCCTGCGCTTACGTCAAGAGCGATGAACTTAACATCAGCATACTTGGGAGCAACCTCAGCAATTGCGGGGCCGAATGCGTAACCGGGCATAACGATGGCGGTGTAGCCTTCGTCGATTGCCTGCTCGATGGAGCTGATACGGTCAGCGTCGGAGTCAGAGGTGGGCTTGTAGTACTTGAAGTCAACGCCGTTGGCTTCGCAGAAAGCCTTGCATGCTTCGTAGGTGGTCTGGTTGAAAGACTGGTCGGTGATATCGCCGTAGTCAGTTACCATTGCAACTGCGAGCTTGGCAGCGTCCTGCTTGGTATCGGCCTTGGAACCGCATGCGCACAGAGCAAAGACCATGCACAGAGCAAGAACGAGTGCGAGAATCTTTTTCATTTGTTTTTCCTCCATATAAAATTGGATTAATCTTCCAGATGCTTTAAGCATCAATTTAAGTATACCATTCTGATTGTGAACAAATCAAGAAGAAAAGAAAAACACCAATCAAAATTCCTGCTTTGATTGGTGTTTTTATGCATTTAATTATTATCCAGAGCAGCGGCGGTCCGTTCATCTTCATAGCGGCGCGTATACAGGCGGTAGTAATAGCCTTTGGCAGCCATGAGCTCTTTATGGGTGCCCTGCTCAACAATTTTACCGTCCTTCACTACCAGAATAATATCGGCATTCTTAATGGTAGAAAGGCGGTGTGCAATCACGATGGAGGTGCGGCCCTGAATGATCGTGTTGATAGCGGACTGAATCTTTTGCTCCGTGATGGTATCAACTGAGGCTGTCGCCTCGTCAAGGACAAGGATGCGCGGATCGGCAAGGATCGCACGGGCAAAGGAGATCAGCTGTTTTTCCCCGGTGGAAAGCATGTCGCCGCCTTCGCCAACATCGGTGTCCAGCCCTTTTTCCAGACGTGCGACTACCGTATCGGCAGAGACCAGCTTCAGAGCGCGTTCAATTTCCTCCTCGCTTGCGTCCGGGTTGCCGTAGATCAGGTTTTCCCGTACTGTACCGGAAAACAGATGCGGCGTCTGCAGAACATAGCCGATTGCAGAGTGCAGCCAAAGCTGAGAGCGTTCCCGGGCATCCCGGCCGTCTACCAGAACTGTGCCCTCCGTTGGCTCATAGAAACGGCAGATCAGGTTTGCCATGGTGGATTTTCCGGCGCCGGTCTCGCCGACTACAGCAAGGTTGGTGCCAAAGGGAATCTTCAGGTTAAAGTGCTCCAGCACATATTCGTCGCCGTCCGGGTAGCGGAAGCTGACATCTTTAAATTCAATGTCGCCGCGGAGCGGCTCCCAGTTTTCTTTTTTGGGGTCGAAGCTGGTGCCGTATTTTTCAATTACTTCCGTCGTATCGGTCACGTCGCTCACGGTTTCCATCAGCCGGCTGTAGCGTTCAATGTTTACCTGCGTGGTAATGAGATCGCTGATGGCATCGATGATCCAGCGCACGGGCTCCATCATGCCCTGGGCATAGGACATGAACATGCTGAAGGTACCCACTTCGTTTTGGGCGATATAGCCGCCCTGCCACAGTACGATCGCAAGAGCGGCGGAGGAGGCCAAATTCATCGTCACCTGGAAACCGCCGCGTATGCGGGCGGCGTGAATGCTGCGGGAACGGATCTCGGAAGTGTCTTTACGGAAGTCGCGGTCCACTTTTTCTTCAATCACCAGGGATTTGATGGTCTTTGCGCCCGTAATACCCTCGTTGAAGTTGCCGGTGATGCGGGAATTGATCTCGCGGACTTTGCGGTTTACGGCAATCATCTTGCCCTGGAACAGGCTGAAGAAAAGAATGATCAGCGGAAGAATCAGGGTGACCAGAAATGCCAGGCGGGCGTTGATCGCAAACATCACAATGAGCGCACCGACCAGATAGGTGGAATGCCAGGTCGCATCCATGGCGGACCAGGAAAACAGTGTGCCGATGCGGGAGGTGTCGCTGATCACGCGGGCGTGTATATAGCCTACGCTGTTCTGATTATAGTAGGAAAAAGCAAGGGTCTGCAGGTGCTCAAAGGCTGCATTGCGCAGATCACGGTCCAACCGGACCTCAATGGTTGTGGCAAGCTTGCAGCTGATATAGTTCATGACTGCTGCAAACAGGATGGCTGCCACATAAAGGAGAATAAAAACAGCAAGGGTATCCAGCGTGCTTTCGCCAATGTAGTGGTTCAGGGCATAACGTTGCAGAAGGGGAGCGCCAATATCCAGAATGCTTCCCAAAATACCGCAGGAAACCATGGTAAACATGCCCTTTTTGTGCTGTTTCAGAAATGGAAGCATTTTTCCAATGCCAAAAAACGGAAGGCTTTTCTTCTCATCTGACGGGTTCATTCTGCATCCTCCTCCCTGCTTTCTGACTGAATGCGGTTGATGCGCGCATAAATACCGTCTGCATTTTTCAGCTCATCATGCGTACCGTGCTCAGCAATACGGCCATCTTCCAGAACCAGAATCTGATCAGCTTTGGAAAGCGTTGTGATACGGTGAGAGATCAGAATAATAGTGGCAGAACCAAAACGGGACTCGATGGCAGCGCGGATGCGGGCATCGGTCTCGGTGTCAACGGCAGAAAGACTGTCGTCAAAGATCATGATGGGGGTCTGCTGCAGCAGCATACGTGCGATGGCAGCGCGCTGCTTCTGGCCGCCGGAAAGCGTAACGCCGCGCTCGCCTACAAAGGTATCGTATCCTTTCGTGAAGCTGCGTATTGCTTCGTCCAGGCAGGCATCCGAGGCGGCAGCTGTGATATCCTCTTCGGTCGCATGATCGCGGGCAATCGAAATGTTATCTGCAATGGTGCGGGAAAAGAGAAACGGCTCCTGCAGGACAAAACCAATGTTCTGGCGCAGATGACCGGTGCGAATCGTGCGGATGTCATTGCCGCCAATGGTAATACGGCCGCAGTCCTCAGGCAGGGAATACATTTTATCCAGCAACAGCATCAGGGTGGATTTTCCGCTGCCGGTTCCGCCCAAAATTCCAAGGGTCGTGCCGGATTTTACCGTAAAGCTTACATCATGCAGAATTTCAGGACC
>JAKSSN010000163.1 GCA_024403095.1 Oscillospiraceae bacterium | reverse complement strand
GAGGTAATGAACCTGGTAGAGGCCCAGGGAATCCGCCTGATCGGTTTTCAGCAGATGACTCGCGAGGAAGAAAAACTGCTGGGCAATTATTTTATGAAAAATATCGTGCCCTTCCTTTCCGTTATGATCGTGGGCAATCAGCAGCCCTTCCCGTTCCTCACCAACCGCGATATTTATGCACTGGCCATTCTGCCCACCAAGAAGGGCGAGAAAATCGGCCTGATCCCCTGCAGCAGCAACGTATTCCCCCGCCTGATCAGCGTGCCGCACCGCGAGAACACCTATGTGCTTGCCGAGGAACTGATCCTGCACTTTATGCCCAAGGTGTACCCGGGCTACCGCATCCGTGAGAAGTCGCTGATCCGTGTGACCCGTAACGCAGACATTGATGTGAACAATGTGGTGGATGAGGATCACAACTACCGCGATCAGATGCGCCACCTTGTAAAGCTGCGCCAGAAGCTGGCACCCACCCGCCTGGAGATGTCCCGCGACATTTCGGACGAGATGGTGAAAAAGCTGTGCGGCTACTGCGGCCTTGCCCGTTACCAGGCCTTCTCCAGCCTGACACCGCTGGATCTTTCCTTTGTGTTCACTCTGGAGGATATTCTCCGCAAAAACCCGAAGAACGTATATCCGCGCCGCGTACCGCAGAAATCCCCCATGATCGACGACCAGAAGCCGATGATCCCGCAGATCCTGGACCACGACATTCTGCTCCATTATCCGTACGAGAGCATCGACCCGTTCCTGCGCCTGCTGGAAGAGGCAGGAAGCGACCCGCAGGTCACCTGTGTGCGCATGACGCTCTACCGCCTTGCCAGCAACTCCAAGGTGGTTGAGGCACTGGTACATGCGGCAGATAACGGCAAGCAGGTGGATGTGCTGGTGGAACTGCAGGCCCGCTTTGACGAAGCCAACAATATTGAGTGGAGCCGCCAGCTGGAAGAAGCCGGCTGCCACGTGGTATACGGCATCGAGGGGCTGAAGGTGCACTCCAAGCTGTGCCAGATCACCCGCCGCGGAGAAAACGGCGAGCTGCAGCTAATCACACAGATCGGCACCGGCAACTACAACGAAAAAACAGCCCGCCTGTACACCGACCTTTCTCTGATGACTGCTGACGAGCGGATCGCTCAGGATGCAGCAAAAGTATTCCAGGCCATTATCCTTGGCGAAACCGTTACCGAGATGGACCACCTGCTGGTTGCTCCCAACTGCCTGCAGAAACCGGTGATCGAAATGATCGAGGAAGAGATCTGCCACGCAAAGGCAGGAGAACCTGCTTACATTGGCCTGAAGCTGAACTCGCTCACCGACCGCGCAATTATGGAAAAGCTGGCCGAGGCATCCCGCGCCGGCGTTCGCATTGAAATGGTCATCCGCGGCATCAACTGCCTGCGCAGCGGCCTGCCCGGCGAGACGGACAACATTGTGGTAAAGAGCGTTGTGGGCCGCCTGCTGGAGCACTCCCGCATCTATATCTTCGGCACACCCGACCGCGACCGCATCTTTATTGCATCGGCCGACTTTATGACCCGCAACACGCTGCGCCGCGTGGAAGTGGGAACCCCCATTTTTAATGAGGAGCTGAAAGCACGGCTGCGCGGCATTCTGAACACTCTGCTGGCAGATAATGTTCAGGGCCGTATTCAGAAGTCCGACGGCGACTACCGCACCGATGCCAACGACCTGCCCCCGCTGAATGCACAGGAGGCATTCTTCGACATGGCATATGAGGCAGCAGCTAACCGCTGAAACACCAAATAAAAAAATCCTTGCTGAATCGTTCAGCAAGGATTTTTTTATGTTTCGTTTTTTGGATCAGTCGCCGGGGAGCATGGCAAACAGCACATAGCTGCCTACGATCTCACAGACGGTTTCCTCGGCTTCGGTGCAGATATTCCAGCGAGGGTCGGCAATTTCTTTCAGGCCTTCCAGAAAAGCGGCGGGGTCTTCTGCCTCAAATACATAGCCGGCGTAAGGGATGCTGCCAATCATGGGCAGAAAAGCGGCGCCGCTCTTAAAACCGGTCACATCCTGGGTAAAGCCAGGCAGGTATCCTTCGGCTGCGTCATCGATCATCAGGGCGGGGCCGTCTGCCTTGTCGCTGGCTGCGCCAAGCTTTTCGGCCAGTTCCTTCACGCTGGCAGCAGAGCCTGCTTCGGCGCGGAACACTTCCAGCAGTGCAGAGCCAAGAGAAGCGGAACCGGCAGAGGGAGCCTCGGACGGAGCATCCGGATCGTCAGCGGTTTCAATCGGGGTGGGGCCCAGGTCGGGCTGGTCATCATCGGGGCCGGGAGCAACCGCCATGCCGCCCTCCGGGGCAACCGGCAGGTCAACTTCAGGGGCAGGGGCAGCAGGTTTTTTGCCGCAGGCAGCAAAAGAGAGCACGATAGCAATGCACAGCAGCAGGGAGATGATCTTCTTCATTTTTCAGTTTCCTTTCGTTCAAACAACAGTTTTTCGGATTTTTGCATCAGCCAATGGAAAGCAATTGCTCCCATCAGCAGGATCAGGAGGGTGAGGAGAAAGGTGAGGATCGGTGAGCCAATCAGCTTAAGCAGGCGGCCTTCCACATCGTAGCCAAATACCATCTGCAGGCCGTAGAGCTCGGCAGTGTAGCGGCCAATAAACTCCAGCGGACGGAATGCGGCCGGGTGATCCGGAAGCAGCTGGAAGAGCCCTACGATACCAAGGGTACGCGGCAGAGTGACGATGTAATAAAAATCTGCCAGGGGCTTGTTCAGGCGGTAGAGCGCACCGTAACGCACCGTGAGCACCCAGCCGATGGCCAGCATGGCAAGGAACACCGGGGCTTTCCATTTGCCCAGCCGGATCTTTTCCCACAGTTCCGGGAAAAAGCCAAGCAGAAATACGGGCACGCGCATCAGCAGAATGGAGATCTTTTTATAGCCCAAGGCATACTGCAGCACCACAGCAATCGCCAGCCAGATGGCCATCAGCAGGAAAAAGGCTTTGCAGCCCCACTTTTCCTTGGCCTTTGCAAACAGCGGCACAAAGAGATACAGCAGCATCAGGCCGGAAAAATACCACAGGAACGCACCGCCGTTCCGCTGCAGCAGCTCCCAACCAACAAGCACCGAGACCAGCCGCGACAGCGCCCAGCGCTTATACACAGCACATACGCAGCACAGTACGGCAAACGGGAAATAGATGGTCTTCAGCCGGTTCAGATAAAAGGGAACCGGGTCCATTTTCTTGCGCCTGCCCAGCGAGCTGCCGGACAGGAAAAAGAACAGGTCCACCCCAACATAGGCAGCACGAGCAAATATGGTCTCAGCTTTGATGCCCAGAAAGGGGATGTAGAAATGGAAGATCAGGATCAGCAGGGCAGCATAGCCCATGATGGTTTTTTTAGATTTCATACGTCTTTTCTTGCTCCTCTGTAATA
>JAKSSN010000162.1 GCA_024403095.1 Oscillospiraceae bacterium | reverse complement strand
CGCTTACTGCTTTTTCCACCCGCGCCTGGCAGGCGGCACAGCTCATGCCGGTTACTGTATACTGTGTCATATCTTGGTCCTCACTTCATCAGTTTCTGCACAATGCCAACCAGTTCATCCACCACAGCATCGTCCCCGGCGCGGATATCCCGCACCACACAGCCGTGGATATGGTTGGAGATGAGCTCGCGGTTAAAAGCATTCATCGCTGCCGTAACCGCTGCCGACTGCGTCAGCACATCGGTGCAGTAGGCGTTATTCTCCAGCATCGTGCGGATGCCGCGGATCTGCCCCTCGATGCGGGCAAGGCGGTTGATCAGGCGGCGGTATTCCTCTTCACTGCGTTGGGTCTTCTTTTCGCCGCAGCAGCCCATGCCTTCCTGCGGCAGCTTGTTCATTTCGTCCATCATTGTTCTCCTCGTATACCCCCCGGGGGTATCTGTATTTGTTCTTACTATATACCCCCCGGGGGTATCTGTCAAGAGGCAAAAACCGGGCTGCTTCGCAGCCCGGTTCGTAGGATCTTATTCGTTTTCTGCTTTGTTTTCCAGCAGGGCCCTGAGGTCGGCCGGCGTAAAGGTGTACTCGGCATCGCAGAACTGGCAGCTGACGGAAATGTTCTTGTCCTCAGCGATCATTTCCTCAATTTCCTGCCGGTCGATGCAGGCAATTGCCTCTTCCACACGCTCGCGGCTGCAGTAGCAGCGGTAGCCAACAGGCTCTTCGCCCACCAGGTGGTATTCCAGGTCCTTCATTACCTGGCGGAACAGCTCTTCCGGGCCGTCCTCGTCCAGAATGGTGGTAAGCTGGTCCATCATAAAGATGTTGTCCTCCAGCTTGGTGATCAGTTCCTCATCGGCGCCGGGCATCAGCTGCACGATAAAGCCGCCGGCAGCACGGATGCTCAGGTCGGTATCCACCAGCACGCCCAGTGCGCAGGCAGAGGGCACCTGCTCGCTTTCCAGCAGGTAAGCCGTAAGGTCCTCGGCGATCTCGCCGCTCACAAGCTCGGTGGAGCCGATGTAGGGCTCGCGCAGGCCAATGTCACGGCTCACGGTAAGCATGCCGTCGTTTCCCACAGCGCCGCCTACATTCAGCTTGCCGTCGCTGCGCAGGGGCAGGTCAACGGCCGGGTTTTCAATATAGCCGCGCACATAGCCCTGGGAATCGGAAACCGCCACCACGCTGCCGGCGGGGCCGCCGCCGTTGATGCGGATGGTAAGGGTTCCGTTTTCTTCTTTCATCATGTTGCCCATCAGGGATGCCGCGCACAGGGTGCGGCCCAGGGCAGCGGAAGCAGTGGGCGAACAGGCATGGATCTCGCAGCCGCGCTGCACCATTTCCTTTGCCTGGATCACTGCCATTTTAATATATCCTTCGCCTGCAGTTGCACGAATGATTCTGTCCATAAGTTGCCTCCGGATTCAGCGTTTTTTCCCGAAAATTATAGGATTTTGGTGCCTTAAAGTCAAGCCCCGGATGGCTGGATACAAAATCACCAAGCGGCGGTTGAAATAATGCCCGATTCTTTTGTGTTTCGTGCATTGACCATATAAATTGACGAATGGTATAATGATTTTACAATCAAAGCGCTCTTTGCAACTGACGGATTGATGTGGAGCACCACAGAGGAACAAAGAGAACGAACAACAATGCCGACCGTCTGGGCGCACCTGGGACTCTGCTCAAGTGCGCCCATTTTTGTTTCAAATTTTCAAATTATTTTGAGGAGGATCCAATGAAAAAGATCGGAATCGTCATGGGAAGCGACAGCGACCTTCCCGTAATCCAGAAGGTCACCGACACCCTGAAGGCCCTGAACATCGAATACGAAGTTCATGTGTATTCTGCCCACCGCACCCCGGAAGAGGCACGCAGCTTTGCGCTGAATGCCCGGGCCAACAACTTTGGCGCCATCATCGCAGCAGCCGGCATGGCCGCTCACCTGGCCGGTGCCATTGCCGCCAACACCACTCTCCCCGTGATCGGTATCCCCTGCAAATCCCCCTGTTTCGATGGCATGGATGCTCTGCTCAGCACCGTTATGATGCCCAGCGGGATCCCCGTTGCCACCGTTGCCGTAAACGGCGGCGTAAATGCCGCTCTTCTGGCTGCCCAGATCCTTGCAGTTTCCGAGCCTGAGCTCGCTGCCCGTCTGGATGCCAAACGTAAAACCGATGCCGAAGCCGTTCTGGCTAAAGATGCCGGCATCATGGAACGCCTTTAATCAGGCAGGAAGGAATCATCTATGAACACAAACTCCAGATCCGAAGCATACGCAGCCGCCGGCGTTGACATCGTTGCCGGCTACCGTGCAGTTGAACTGATGAAGACCCACATTGCCAAGACCATGACCGCAGGTGTCTGCGGCGATGTCGGCGGCTTTGGCGGTCTGTTTGAGCTGGATCTCACCGGCATCACCAAGCCTGTTCTGGTCAGCGGCACCGACGGTGTTGGCACCAAGCTGAAGCTGGCATTCCTTATGAACAAACACGACACCGTTGGCATCGACTGCGTTGCCATGTGTGTCAACGACATTATCTGCTGCGGCGCAAAGCCCCTGTTCTTCCTGGACTACATCGCCTGCGGCAAGAACATCCCCGAGCGCATTGCCGACATCGTTAAGGGTGTGTGCGACGGCTGCGTGCAGTCCGGCGCTGCTCTCATCGGCGGCGAGACCGCTGAGATGCCCGGCTTCTACCCCGAAGACGAATACGACCTGGCCGGCTACTGCACCGGCGTTGTGGATAAGTCCCGCATCATCGATAACAAGCTGATGCAGGCAGGCGATGTGGTCATCGCTCTGCCCAGCAGCGGTGTGCACTCCAACGGCTTCTCTCTGGTGCGCAAGGTGTTCGATGTGGAAAACGCCGATATCAAAACCCCTGTGGAAGCACTGGGCGGCAAGTCCGTGGGCGAAACTCTGCTCACTCCCACCCGCATCTATGTAAAGCCGGTCCTTGCTCTGCTGGAAAAAGTGCACGTCCGCGGCATCTCCCACATCACCGGCGGCGGCTTCTATGAGAACATTCCCCGCAGCATTCCCGATGGTCTGGGCGCACGCATCCGCAAGGATGATGTCCGTGTTCTGCCCATCTTCCGCCTGATTCAGGAAAAGGGCGGCATCAGCGAGCGCGACATGTTCAACACCTATAACATGGGCGTAGGCATGAGCATCGTTGTTCCCGCCGACGAGGCTGACGAGGCACTTGAGATCCTGAAGGCCAACGGCGAAGACGCCTACATCATTGGTGAAGTCGTCGAGTCCAGCAGCAAGATCGAGCTGATCTGAGGCGCGCCATGGCAGAAGCAAAAGCAAGGATCGCCGTTCTGGTCTCCGGCGGCGGCACCAATCTGCAGGCCATTCTGGATGCCCAGAATTCCGGCATCATCACCAGCGGCAGCGTAGAACTTGTTATCAGCAACAACCCCAACGCCTTTGCCCTGCAGCGCGCGGCCAACGCCGGTGTTGCAGCCCAGGTGATCACCCGCAAGCAGTGCGGCAGTGCCCAGGCCTTTGAGGCAGCCCTTGT
>JAKSSN010000161.1 GCA_024403095.1 Oscillospiraceae bacterium | reverse complement strand
GAATATAGCCACGGCGGCCATGGCGGTCATGGGGGCTACGGCAGCCACTGGTGATTCCCCTTTCGGCAAATGCCCCACAATAAACAACAAAAAACATCCGCCGCATGATTCAGTCATGCGGCGGATGTATTGTTTTACATTTCCATTGGGTCCCGTGTGAATCAGGCCTCGATCACGTCGATCAGCTCGCCCACAAACATCCAGTGCGGCTGCCACTGGCCGTTTTCGTCCACGGGGTAAACGTGCGGCTTGGTCTTGTAGTATTCGGCGATCTCGGGTGCGATGCCGTCTTTGCTGAACTGGCCGCCATACAGCTTTCTGCACACCAGAGTGAGCTTCGCTTCTTTAAAATACACCGTGTCGCCAGTGGGGACGGGAGTCAGCCCGGCGGCTGCGGCCTTGTCCTCGTTGCGGCCGGAATGCGTGCCCATATACATCACGGCCTTTTTGCAGCTTTCGGGGAAAAAGCACACAGTAAAGGTGTCGTTCTCGTTAAAGAACTGTGTTGTATACCGGGCGGGGTGCAGATACACCGTTACCAGGTTGCCGGTATCGTCGTTCTGGGTCCAAAAGGTGCCCATGCTGCCCCAGCCCACGGTGCAGGCATTGTAGTGCTCCATATTGCCGGCGCAGACCAGCGGCGTTCCTTCACGGAACAGCTTGAATATTTTAAACTCCCGGTCGATAAAATCCATGGTTATTCTCCCTTTCAGTTTTAACAAAGGCCGCTGATGCTCGTCAGCGGCCAATAAATACGTGTATTTCTGCCTCAGAACTCTTTTTCCATCTGGCGGAAGTACTTGAGTGTTTCAACAGCATCCACCTTCACATCGCCGGTGTGTACCACAGAGCCTTCCAGCAGGATAAAGCCTTCGTAACCGTCCTTCGTCAGGCGGCGGAGCTGCTCGGGAAAGTCCACCAGGCCTTTGCCGTGCTCGCAGAGGGCAATGTATCTGCCGTCGGCCGTTTTGCCTGCGGTCTCGTGGTCCACATAGCCCATGTCCTTAAAGTGCACGGAGGCGATCTTTTCCTTGAAAGCTTCGTACATGTGCAGGCAGTCATCGCCCTTTACATACATGTTGCCGGTATCGTGGGCATACTTCAGCGAAGGCACCGCGTCAAAGAAGCGCTGCAGCTCTTCGGTGTTGCCAAGGGGGGCATAGGCGCTTTCCAGTGTTTCCATGCAAACGTTCATGCCCAGCTTTTCGCCGTGGGCGGCGCAGGCCTTCATGCCGCGCAGCATGTTGGCAAACACCTGCTCGTCCGTCAGGTCCGGGTCGTGGCGCATCATGGTGGGCATGATGAGCACGGTCTTGGCGCCAGCCTTTGCCAGCTCCGTCATTTTTGCGGCGGTGCTTTCGTACAGGGCGTTAAACTCCTCGTCGCTGCGGGCGTTCACAAAGGGAACAATAATGCAGCAGCCGGAAATGGCAATGTTGTACTGATCCAGGATCTGCTTTGCTTCGTCGCCGGGGATATTAAAATCAAAGCCCATAAAGTCGATGCCGTCAAAGCCGGATTCGGAGGCAAACTTTGCCAGGTCTTCAAAGCTCATGGTGCCTTTTTTGGCAGGAAGGCCCTTGCTTGCCAGAAATTCCACCACTTCGTCGATGGAGGGCTTTGTTTCCCAGGTCTTGCCCAGGTCGGCGCAGATCTCAAGCTGAATGGCAGTGGGCTCGGTGCGTGCCAGCTCAAAGCCAAGGTTAATGGTCATAAGACTGTATTTCATAATACTTTGCTCCTTACTGATTTTTGCCCGCAGGGGCAGCTGTTCTGAATCCTATTTTAGTATATCCTTTCTACGATTGCAAGAAGCTTGCCGTACCTAACCGGTAAGCCGCCCGACTTGGTTTTTGTTTACTTTCCTGCAGGTCCAAAGTATACTGAACATAATTAATGTTATGGTTTATAGCAAAAGAGGTGTTTCCTTTTGAGCATATTTAAACAGCAGCTGCGCAAAGTGGCTCCATGGCTCTGCCTTGGGCTTGTCATGGCTTTGCTGAACGCTGCCTGCGATCTGTTCTGGCCGGCCGTGATCTCCTCCATTGTGGATAAGGGCATTCGAGCGGGCAATGCAGATCATATCCGCCGCACCCTGTTCCTGATGGGCGGGGTGGCGATCCTTTCCGCGGTGGTAAAATACAGCAAAAATACCTGTGCCATCCTCACCGGCAACCGCTATTGCCGCAACATGCGTCAGGCCTTTTTTGATAAGATCCTGTCGCTTTCCTCCAGCAATGTGGCTCGCTTTGGAGCTGCCACCCTGGTAACGCGCTGCACCAACGACATCACTGCCATCGGCAGCACGCTGGATGCTTTCATCCGCGTGATGGTCCGCATCCCCATCACCTGTCTGGGCGGCCTGGTGCTGGCTTTTGCCCAGGATTGGCGCATGGCCCTCATCATTTTGGCAGTGATTCCCTTCCTGCTGGTGTTCAGCATCTGGATGCTGCGCACCACAACGCCCATTTATGCCAGCATTCAAACCTCGCTGGACAGTTTTAACCGCGTGCTGCGGGAAAAACTGTGGGGCGTACGCGTTGTGCGCGTTTTCTGCCGCGATGGTTATGAAAAGGCCCGCCTGGACGAGGCAAACGCCGAGATGGCCGAAAAGACCATGGCTGTGGAGCGCCGCATCGCCGTGCTGAACCCCCTGATGACGCTGGTGGTAAACCTGACCATCCTGGTTCTGGTGGTGTATGCCGCCCGCCGTGCCACTTTGGGCACACTGCAGATCGGCGTGCTGATCTCCTGCATCATGTATGCAAACCAGATCCTTATGTCCGTGGTGCAAAGCGCCATGCTGCTCTCCCGCCTGCCGCGCACCGCAGTCAGCGTGCGCCGCATCGAAGAAGTGATGCAGACCCAGCCTTCCGTGCCGGATACCGGCACCCGGAGCCCCTCCGGCAACACCGACGAGATCCGTTTTGACCATGTGAGCTTCCGTTTTCCCGATGCCCAGACCGACACTCTGAAGGACCTGAACTTTACCATTCGCAAAGGCCAGGTCACTGCTATTATCGGGGCGACCGGCAGCGGCAAGACCACGCTGCTGCACCTGCTGGAGCGCTTTTACGACCCCAGCTCCGGCGCCGTGTACCTTGGCGATACCGACCTGCGGGATCTGCCCCAGGCGCAGCTGCGCCGCCGCTTTTCTGTGGTGCCGCAGCAGGCATTTCTGTTTGAAGCCAGCATCCGGGATAACCTGCATTACGGCTGCGAAGATGCCACCGATGACGAACTGAATCTTGCCCTGCAGGCGGCCCAGGCAGCCGAGTTTGTGAACGCATTTGATGACGGGCTGGACCATGCCGTTGCCTCCGGCGGAAGCAACCTTTCCGGCGGCCAGCGCCAGCGCCTTTCGATTGCCCGCGCCCTGCTGCGCAGGCCCGACTTTTTCCTGCTGGATGATTCCTTCTCTGCCCTTGACCTGAAAACGGATGCTGCCGTAAGAAAAGGCCTGCGTCAGGTCGCGCCGGACTGCGCTTTTGTGATCGTTGCCCAGCGCATTGCAACCATCCGCGATGCGGACCAGATCC
>JAKSSN010000160.1 GCA_024403095.1 Oscillospiraceae bacterium | reverse complement strand
CGTATTTCTGAGCAGGTTGCCAACTTCTGTATCGGGCTTGGCCGTGCGCCCAGCGTGGAAGAGATTCAGGATGTGGTTGAGCAGCAGATCATGGCACATGGTGCCTATGAAGTTGCAAAGAACTACATTCGTTATCGGTATGTGCGTTCTCTGGTTCGAAAGAGCAATACCACTGACGATAAGATCCTTAGCCTGATCGAGTGCAACAACGAAGAAGCAAAGCAGGAAAACTCCAACAAAAACCCGGTCATCAACTCCACTCAGCGCGACTATATGGCTGGTGAAGTCAGCAAGGATATCTCTACCCGCCTTCTTCTGCCGCAGAAGATCGTTGAGGCACATAATGAGGGCATTATTCATTTCCACGATATGGACTATTATGCCCAGCATATGCACAACTGTGACCTTGTAAACCTGGAGGATATGCTGCAGAACGGAACGGTTATTACCGGAACTCTGATCGAGCGTCCCCACAGCTTCTCCACTGCCTGCAATATTGCCACCCAGATCATTGCCCAGGTTGCTTCCAACCAGTATGGCGGACAGTCCATTTCTCTGGCGCATCTGGCACCCTTTGTTCAGGTAAGCCGTGAAAAGATCCAGCGTGATGTTGCGGCAGAGTGCGAGATCACAGGCATGGAAATTCCGGAAGAAGTCCGCACCAAGCTGGTTGAGCGCCGGCTGCGCGATGAAATTAAGCGCGGCGTTCAGACGATTCAGTATCAGGTCGTTACTCTGCTTACTACCAATGGTCAGGCTCCGTTTGTCACAGTGTTCATGTACCTGAATGAATGCCACAATGATCGCGAACGTGCTGACCTTGCTATGATCATCGAAGAAGTTCTTCTTCAGCGTTACGAGGGCGTTAAGAACGAAAAGGGTGTTTGGGTCACACCGGCTTTCCCCAAGCTGATCTATGTGCTGGAAGAAGATAATGTTTATGAGGACAGCCCTTATTATTATCTGACCAAACTGGCTGCAAAGTGCACAGCAAAGCGCATGGTTCCGGATTACATCAGCGAAAAGAAAATGAAGGAGCTGAAGGAAGGCAACTGCTTCCCGGTTATGGGCTGTCGCAGCGCTCTTTCTCCCTGGAAGGATGAAAACGGCAACTATAAGTTCTATGGCAGATTCAACCAGGGCGTTGTTACGCTGAATCTGGTTGATGTGGCACTCAGCTCCGGCGGAAACATGGAAAAGTTCTGGAAGATCTTTGATGAGCGCCTGGAACTGTGCTATGAAGCCCTGATGTGCCGCCATAAGCGCCTGATGGGCACTCCCAGTGATGTGGCTCCGATCCTCTGGCAGTATGGTGCAATTGCGCGCCTGCAGAAGGGCGAGACCATCGATAAGCTGCTGGTAGGCGGTTACTCCACCATTTCCCTGGGCTACGCAGGCCTTTGCGAGTGCGTACGCTATATGACTGGCAAGTCTCACACAGATCCTTCGGCAACTCCTTTTGCCCTGGACGTGATGAAGTATATGAATATGGCCTGCGATAAATGGAAGGCTGAGACTTCCATCGGTTTTGGTATTTACGGCACACCACTGGAGAGCACTACCTACCGCTTTGCAAAGTGCCTGCAAAAACGTTTCGGCGTTGTGGAAGGCGTTACAGATAAGGGCTACATTACCAACAGCTACCATGTTCATGTAACCGAAGAGATCAATGCCTTTGATAAGCTCAGCTTTGAATCCCAGTTCCAGGCTCTTTCCACAGGTGGAGCAATCAGCTATGTTGAAGTGCCGAATATGCAGCAGAATCTGCAGGCAGTCCTTAAGGTAATGCGCTTCATCTACGATAACATCATGTATGCGGAGCTGAATACCAAGAGCGACTATTGCCAGGTATGCGGTTTTGATGGCGAGATCTTGATTAACGAAGTGGACGGAAAACTGGTTTGGGAATGTCCCCAGTGCGGAAACCGCGACCAGAACAAGATGAATGTTGCCCGCCGTACCTGCGGCTACATTGGAACTCAGTTCTGGAACCAGGGCAGAACGCAGGAAATCAAAGAGCGCGTTTTGCATCTTTAATCTTTTAGAAAACGATAAATAATAAACAGTAGTGCAGCCTGAGGTCAGACTGCACTACTGCTTTCCGGGGGATACTATGAATTATTGTGAAATAAAGGACTGCGATATTGCAAACGGTTATGGGATCCGCGTCACGCTGTTTGTGTCCGGATGCACAAACCACTGCAAAGGCTGTTTCCAGCCGGAGACCTGGAGCTTTGAATATGGCCAGGAATTTACAAAAGAGACAGAAGAACAGCTGCTTAAGATGCTGCGCCCCGAATACGTGGATGGGCTAACTCTTTTGGGCGGTGACCCTTTTGAACCCCGAAACCAGGCAGCTCTGCTCCCGTTCCTTCGCCGGGTAAGGCAGGAACTCCCTAACAAAAGTATTTGGGCATACAGCGGATTCCTGTATGAGGAGATGCTGAAAGAAGGGAGCTATGTCCGCTGCGAGGCAACGGATGAGATGCTCAGCCTGATCGATGTGCTAGTAGACGGGCCTTTTGTGGAAGCATTAAAAAAGATAACGCTTCAGTTCCGCGGCTCTGAAAATCAGCGCCTGATCGACCTGAATCAAACACGCAAAAGGGGAGAAGTGACGCTCTGGAAAGATCCCTCTCAGCCCTGATCATTCTGTGCCAACAAGGTGGACCGGAATCAGGTCATGCTCCATGGCCTGCAGGACCGGGCCAAACAGATATTTTGCCCCAATTTTCAGGCTGCTGGTATTGATGCAGGGATGGCAACCTACGTAATCGCCGGCCAGAACATCCTCGTCCACAAGCAGCTGCACGCATTTTTCCTTGTCGTTCATCAGGCCCAAAATGCTTACGGAACCGGGTGTGATATCCAGGTGTTTTTCCATTTCGTCCGGGCCGGCAAAGCTGAGGCGTGCACACCCAAGCTGGGCAGATAACTCTTTTGTTTTAAAGGGCTTATCGCCCGGCATCATCAGCAGGTAGAACTGAGTGTGCTGGCGGTTGCACAGAAACAGATTTTTGCAGATCAGCGCTCCAAGGATCCCGTCAATCTCCTGGCAGGCTTCCATTGTATCGGCATTGGCATCGGCGTGGTCACAGCGCCAGTATTCTATCTTCAGTGAATCCAGCAGACGGTAGCAGCGCTGTTCTTTTTCCAGCCGGTCGCTGTAAGAAGCGGGGCTGCCTTTTTCCAGTTTCAGATCCATCATACGTGAAGACTCCTTTCGCAGCAGAATTGTTTCACAGTATAATCCGCCGCCGCAGCATTTGCAACCGTAAGGAAATTATGCTTGCACCGTCCAAAAGGCTGATGTATAATAAAAAAGCTATCCGGGTGTAGCGCAGTTGGTAGCGCGCGTGGTTTGGGACCATGAGGCCGCAGGTTCGACCCCTGTCACTCGGACCAAAGAAGGACGCATATTATTAACAAATATGCGTCCTTCTTTTTTTTTGTTCTGTATTCAGAAAATGCAAGGAATAAAGAAAATCTATTGGTATATCAGGCTTTTTCCTGTTTGGCGGTTCTGTGTCCGGTAAGGATCATGATGATTG
>JAKSSN010000016.1 GCA_024403095.1 Oscillospiraceae bacterium | reverse complement strand
CAAAAAGAAAATGATGTTATGCTCCCCTGTTCCCAGGCAAACGGCTGGAACGGGGGAATTTTTATGCGCTGCAGCGGGAAACGGCAGTTTGCGGGGCAGAAACGAGAAATATCTCGCAATTGCGGCAGAGATATATTATAATCAGCTGGTACAGAGCCGGCAGCGTATGCCGCAGGAACGTGGCCTATGCTGTGGAGGGCAAAATCTTTAGCAGCAGATTGGATGATTTGTGCAATGAAAAACGAATTCTATGTGAATAAGGTACGGGCAATTGTGTGCGCAATAGGCAGTGTGGCAACGCTGGTGCCGTGCATTACGTGCCTGTGGTATGGCGAGCTGTTTGGAACGGCAGTACTGGCAATTGGCTTTTTGTGGTTTTTTGTTCAGGTCCTGTTTTCAGGCGCCAAGGTGAAGGTGGACGAGAAGGGCGTGACCAAAAGCCTGCTGGGCAAGGAGCTGATGCACCAGAGCTGGAGCGAGATCGGCGAAGTTGGCGCAGTGGGACTTAAAGTTTTTCAGAAGGATGTGCGGGAGGTTCGCCCGGGCACCATTTATATGTATTTCAGCCCCGAAAAGCTGAACAACCAGAAGCGCTTTGAGCTGGCGCTGAAGTTCCCGCCCAAAAATATGATCTATATGAGATACGATAAAGAGCGGGACAAGGTGGTGCAGTCCATCTGGCCTGACCGCATTATCGGCTATAACACCGGCAGCAGCGGCCTGTGGGTGGAAGAGGACGAATAAGTTCCCGACAGAAAACAGAATAAGAGTCAAAGAACCGCCGGCGCAGGTGCGCCGGCGGTTTCTGCTGTTTACAGGGCTTTTCGGGGGCAGGCTTTCACGCATTCCATGCACAGAATACATTCGGTGCCGTTTTTGCGTGTGCGGGAATTATCTGTTACATCCACATCCATGGGGCAGACCTTTTTGCATTTGCCGCAGGATACACATTTGCTTTTATCGCAGGTGACGCGAAAGAGCGAAAAATAACTCATGGGTTTCAGGAACACTGTGACGGGGCAAAGATAT
Source organism: Oscillospiraceae bacterium (assembly GCA_024403095.1). Taxonomy (GTDB): domain Bacteria; phylum Bacillota; class Clostridia; order Oscillospirales; family Oscillospiraceae; genus Limivicinus. The sequence goes on along the minus strand of JAKSSN010000016.1, from coordinate 17,931 downwards.
TTGCAGAAGGCACGGTTATCGCGAAAGGCAAAGGCAAGCGCGATGCCTGCCAGGTAATACAGTGCGTTGCCAAAGAGGAAGGCGCGGAACATGATGCGCTCCATTGAGCGGACCCCTGCCAGAAACAGGGCCGAGACAAACACCAGAGCGGCGGCGAACGTGACATAGCGCAGCCAGCCAAGCTTCTTTCGCGGCTGCTGAGGCACGTGGAACGGAAGAAAATCCAGCACCATGGCAGTCCAGCAGGCATAGCCGCACCAGCCGCGCCCAAAGATCAGGGGTCCAAAGATCTTTGCCACGGCATAATGAATGGTGGCGGCCTCGAACACGCCGGTGAACAGATAATACCAAAAGCCCTCAATCTGCATATTTTCCCGGCAGATCAGGCCCAGATACACCAGCATGTAAGTCCCAACCAGCAGCTGCACCACACGCCGGGCGTGTTTATAGTTCAGCGCAAAGAGCAGCAGGCCAAGGGCAATGGAAGAGCCGATATAAGAAAAGTTAATAAGATAGAAGAGGTTATGCTTTGTGAGCCATAACACAACGGCAACCGCTTCAAAGATCAGCCACATCAGAAGCGGAACGAGCCATTTTCGTCTTGTATTCATCGGTGGAACCTCTCAGATTCAAATCACGTTTAGAGACATAGAAAAGCGCCGTCAGGGAAAGGAATAACGCATGCTCTGCGGATCATCGGCTGCAAAATCTGATTCCAGCCACAGCAGCATCTCGTGGTCGGAACGGCAGGAAGGGCTGTCCCCTTCCAGCGTGAGCACGGCCGCAGCCAGCTGATCACCGGAGCAGATGACCACTTCGTCCCAGTCCTCCAGCAGCTGTTTTTCCAGCGTGAGAACCACAACCGGGGCAACGAACATCTCCCGCGAGGCTTTGTGATAGCGGTTCAGGCGGGTGGTATACTTGCCGGCCTGGGCAATATAACCCTGGAACACCTCGCCGCCGGGATCGGTTTTGCGCTGTTTAAACTCCAGCACGGTAACAAAATCGCGGCCAACCAGCAGAACATCCGGGCGGATGCCCTTTTCTGCCTGGTGCTTTTTGGTGCCGGGCTTGTGGCGCGGCAGCACATATTCAAACACCAGGAACACATCCCCATAGGCTTTTGGCAGCTGCTTCAGAGCTTTTTTCAGCTCTTTGCGGCAGCTGATCCAGGCACGGCACTGGGCATCCCCCGGCTCCTCGCCAAAGGTGTGCACAGAGCTGCGGATCATCTCCTCCAGCCAGAAATCGTCGTTCAGTTTTGCAAATTCTGCCCAGCGGCAGCAGAAACAGCAGCGTCCGTTATACTGCGACATCAGTCATCCACATGGGCACCGCAGTGGCGGCAGGTGCCGTATTTTTTGGAAAAAGGATTGATGCTTAGGGAATAGGTGCCGCATTCGGGGCACTTGGCGTATTTGAGCACCAGCAGCAGTGCGGCAGTGCAAACCGCTGCCACGGCAAGGCGCAGCGGGTACGATGCCGCAAATACCACGCAGGCAATGCCCAGCAGTGCGGCAAGGATCATAATAAAAAAGCTGAGTTTTCGCATGCGAAATACCTCGTAATCAATCATCAGAATACATGTTAAGAAATCACTCTTCGCCGGCGGAGCCGCGGGCATCGTAATCATCGGTGAAGCGGTGCACAACGCCGTCCTTTTTATAGGCGATCACGGTGCTCAGGTTCACGTTTTCCACGCTGCGGAAGATGTTGCTTTCCACAAAGGGGTTGATCTTCTTCAGGCTGGCGATCAGCTTTTTGGTCTCCATACGTTTGGAGACGGACACGCCGTCCTCGCGGCAGGAAGAGCAGGTGTCGGTGAATTTGCAGGCGCACTGAATAAAGTGCAGGCCGTTGTAATCGCGCCAGCGGATAATGTCCTCTTCACGGATGAGATACATGGGGCGGATCAGCTCCATGCCTTCAAAGTTGGTGCTGTGCAGCTTGGGCATCATGGTCTGCACCTGGCCGCCCCACAGCATGCCCATCAGAATGGTTTCAATCACATCATCGTAATGGTGGCCAAGGGCAATTTTGTTGCAGCCCAGTGCTTTGGCCTGGCTGTAAAGATAGCCGCGGCGCATACGGGCACAAAGGTAGCAGGGGTTCTTATCCACCTCGAACACGGCATCAAAAATGGTGGATTCAAAAATGGTAACAGGTACGCCCAGCATTTTGGCGTTGTTCTCGATCACGCGGCGGTTCAGCTCGCTGTAGCCGGGATCCATTACCAGAAACACCAGCTCGAAGGGGAACTTGTTATGGCGCTTGAGCTCCTGAAACAGCTTTGCCATAAGCATGGAATCCTTGCCGCCAGAGATGCACACAGCAATCTTGTCGCCGGGCTGGATGAGGTCATATTCGTTAATGGCTTTGGCAAAGGGGGTGAACAGAGCGCGGTGGAATTTTTTGCGGATGCTCACTTCCACATCTTTCTGCTTTTCCCCATCCGGGGTGCGGAAGCTGCTCATCATCCATTCTCCGTAGCCTCCCGTGAGGCTTACAGCATCGTAGCCCAGGTCCCGCAGCAGCTCGGCCTGTTCCTCGCTCTGCACGCCGTGCATGCAATACAGCACATAGGAAGTGCCGCGGTCTAAGGTGCCTTCTTCGGCGCGGGCAGCCAGGTCCGGCATGCTTACGGCGCCGGGAATGGAGCCGTAGCGGAAGGAGACCTCGTCCCGGATGTCCACCAGGGTATACAGCGAGGGATGCAGGTCCGCCAGCTCAGCGGGAGTGATGTTGGTTTTATTCAGATCAAGCATAATTCTTGTGCCTCATATGTCAGTTTTAAGCCTGTATAATCTATCATTTTGGCGGAAATCTGTCAACGCGAGGGGGAAAGACGCAGCGGAAAACAGAACAGCCTGAGAGCCCCCGGAGGGGGCCTCAGGCCGAGAAATTGCGATCTGTTTCTGTTAAATAATATCGAACTGCACCGGTGTGCGGAAGAGGGCTTCCACCTCCGCCATGTTCTGGCCGGCGGCCAGGGCCCACATCAGCTTGGTACTAACGGCCTCGGGCGTCATAACACCGGCTTCCAGCAGGCCGGAAAGCTGCACGGCAGAACGGCCCACATCATAAACTGCAATGTCACTGCCTTCGTGCTGCACCTGGGTGGAAAGCACGGCAAGGTGGCCGGTGCCGACCCATTCGGTTACGGCCTTCAGCAGGGCACCATCGTTATAGCCGGGCAGGCCGCCCACGCCAAAGCCCTCGATGATCACGGCGCGGTAGCGGCCGGTGAGGAAGGAGAAAACATCGGCGGTAATGCCGGGGATCAGCTTGAGATTAAAGACACGGGGATCAAGCTGCGTATAGACCTTCATGGGGGCGGCAGGCGGCGCCGGAATATACGGAATCAGGCGCTGGTCGTGAAAAACGGCAGTTTCGGGAAAATCGATGCTGGCAAAGGCATTCAGGCTTTTGCTGCGCACCTTGCGGGCACGGGTGCCCAGGATCACCTTGCCGTCGAACACGATCTGCACACCCCAGGCGGCATCGGAGGAAGCATAGCGGAAGGCACAGATCAGATTATAGCGGGCGTCGGTATCGCGGCTGCTGATGGACTTCTGGCTGCCGGTGAGCACAATGGGGATTCTGGGGTTCTGGATCAGGTAGCTGAGAGCGGCGGCAGTATAGGCCATGGTGTCGGTTCCGTGGGTGATGACAATGCCATCGTAGGCATCGATATTGCGGGCAATTTCGCCGGCAATGGCAAGCCACTGCTCGGGCCCGATGTTGGTGGAGTCCAGGTTAAAAAGCTGGGTGAGGTGAATATCGCAGATCTCGGCAAGCTCGGGCACATACTCCACGATTTCATGGGAGGAAAGCGCGGGAGAAAGCCCGCCGTTTTCGCTGACACGGCAGGCAATGGTGCCGCCGGTGGCAATCATGAGGATCTTTTTCATGCAATGCTCCTGATAACAAGTTATTTTTAAAATATTATACCATATACATCAATTTATACCATAGAGAACAGGAAAAGAACGGGAGATTTTACGGCCGGCGGCATAGAACGCCCTGCCGGAAAAACGGCGGAACAGCAGCGAACTATTGTTATAGAATAAACAGCCGAAAGGGACAAAAAACGGCCGGTTTTCAATTGACAAACTGAGGCAAGCGGATGTAAACTTTCCAAGTTATTTTATGCAGTTAACTAAAACTTTATAGAAAAACAGGAGAATCAAATGAAAAAAGACAAACTGAAGCCAAAACTCTTCAGCGTAATGAAAACCTACAGCAAAGAACAGTTCGTTAAGGACGTTGTTGCAGGTATCATTGTTGCAATCATTGCCCTTCCCCTTTCCATCGCGTTGGCACTGGCCTCCGGTGTTGGCCCGGAACAGGGTATTTACACTGCCATTATCGCAGGCTTCCTAATCTCGTTCTTCGGCGGCAGCCGTGTGCAGATCGCAGGACCTACCGCTGCCTTTGCCACCATTGTGGCCGGCATTGTGGCAGCCAAGGGTATGGACGGCCTGATCATTGCCACCATTATTGCCGGTGTGCTGCTGGTGATTATGGGTCTGCTCCGCCTGGGCTCACTCATTAAATTCATCCCCTACACCATTACCACCGGCTTCACCGCCGGCATTGCCGTTACCATTCTGATCGGCCAGCTGAAGGACTTTATGGGCCTTACCTATCCCGCCGGCACCGTTACCATTGAAACCATGGAAAAGGTCCGCGCAGTGGTGGAAAACATCGGCACCATTAACCTGCAGGCAGTGATCGTTGGCGTGGTGTGCCTGATCGTGCTGATCATCTGCCCCCGCATCAACGACAAGATCCCCGGTTCGCTGGTAGCTGTTATTGTGGGCATTCTTATGGTAAAGGTGCTGGGCATGCATGTAAACACCATCGGTGATCTTTACAGCATTTCCAATCGCCTGCCCAGCCTGCATGTGCCTGCTTTCACGCTGCAGACGATCCGCGACGGTTTCTCGGATGGTATTACGATCGCCATTCTGGCTGCAATCGAATCCCTGCTGAGCTGCGTGGTTTCCGACAGCATGATCAACTCCCGCCACCGCCCGGATATGGAGCTGATCGCCCAGGGTATCGGCAACATGGGCTCTGCCCTGTTCGGCGGCATTCCTGCCACCGGTGCCATTGCCCGTACAGCAGCCAACATCAAGAACGGCGGCCGCACTCCGGTTGCCGGTATGGTGCATTCCATTGTGCTGGTGCTGGTGCTTGTGGTGCTGATGCCTTATGCAGCCATGATCCCCATGCCCACCATTGCAGCCATCCTGTTCCTGGTGGCCTATAACATGTCTGGCTGGCGCACCTTTGTGCACCTGGTAAAGACCGCTCCCGTGGGCGATATCCTGGTGCTGGTGATCACCTTTGTGCTCACTGTGGTGTTCGACCTGGTGGTTGCCATTGAAGTTGGCATGCTGATCACCGTGGTCCTGTTCATGAAGAGCATGAGCGACCGCACCGAGGTACGCGGCTGGAAGTACATTGACGACAGCAGCGACACCGAGAGCATTGAACTGCGCAAGGTTCCCGAAGGCGTGCATGTATACGAGATCAACGGCCCCATGTTCTTTGGTGCAGCTGACCTGATCTCCACCATCACGCTGAAGGAGCATACCAAGGTGATGATCATCCGTATGCGCGCTGTGCCCGATGTGGACGCAACCGCTATGCACTCCCTGGAGCAGCTGGCAGATAAGTGCCTTGCCAGCGGCGCAAAGATCATCTTCTCCCACGTGAACGAGATGCCTTACAAGGCCATGGAAAAAGCCGGCCTGGTAGCCAAGGTTGGCGAGGAATACTTCTGCCCCAGCATTGATGCTTCCCTGAAGAAAGCAGAGAGCCTGGTTGCCGAATAATCGATACCGAGTATAAAAAGAGAACCACCTGCGTGAAAAACGCAGGTGGTTTTTTATACTTTCAGGAAAGCAGGATGCGGTCGTTATCCAGCATGTGGCCGGTGCCTTCCCGGAACATGCGGATGAGATCATTTACCGTAAGGCCGCAGCGCTGCTGTTCGTTCAGGTCCAGCACAATGTGGCCGTTATCCATCATAATGGTGCGGTTGCCAAGCTCAAGAGCGGAGCTCATATTGTGCGTGATCATCAGGCAGGTGAGATGGTTTTCGCGAACAATGCTCTTTGTAAGCTCCAGAACCTTTTCGGCGGTTCCGGGGTCAAGTGCTGCGGTGTGCTCATCCAGCAGGAGCAGCTTGGGGGGATGATAAGTTGCCATGAGCAGCGTGAGCGCCTGGCGCTGGCCGCCGGAAAGCAGGCCGACCGGGTGGTTCATGCGGTCCTCCAGGCCCATGCCCAGCAGGGAAAGACGGTCGCGGAAGGCCTGAATCTCGCTGCGGGAAACGCGGGAGAGCCAGCCGCCCCGGCCGGAGGAAAGGGCGAGGTTCTCCTCAATCGTCATGCCTGGGGCGCTGCCGCGCATGGGGTCCTGAAACAGGCAGCCGATCTCTTTGGCACGTTTGTAGGCCGGCAGAAAGGTGATGTCTTTTCCATCCAGCAGGATGGAACCGCTGTCGGTTAAAAAGCTGCCGCAGATGGCGTTGAACATGGTGGACTTGCCGGCGCCGTTGGCACCGATGATGGTGGCAAAATCCCCGGGGGCCATGTGCAGCGAAAGATTTTCGATGGCAACTTTCTGGTTGATGGTGCCGGGATTAAAGGTTTTGGAAATGTTGTTCAGATATAACATCAGCGCTGACCTCCCTGTGCAGAATTGTGGGTGAAACGGCGCTGGATCACCGGCCACTGTTTTTTGAGATAGGGGGCGGAAATGGCAATTACCACAATTACGGATGAAACCAGCTTGAGCATGAAGGCGGGCATGTTAAAGCGCAGCGCAATGGTGTACACCATGCGGAACAGGAAGGAGCCCAGCACAACGCTGAGCGCGCGTTTGGCAATTCCGCCGCGGCGGATCACGGTGCCGCCGATCAGCAGCGAGGCAAGGGCGATGGTGACCATACCGGTGCCGATATCGATGCTGACGGATTTCTGCGACTGGGCAAGCAGGCAGCCGGACAGGGCCGTGAAGGAGTTGGAGACGCAGAGGCCAACAATGGTGGTCATCTGCGGGTTGATGGAGGAGGAACGGACCATATCCGGGTTGTTGCCGGTGGCGCGAATGGAGAGGCCGAGCCTTGTGCGCAGGAACAGCACCAGAAAAACCACGATGGCCGCAACAGCCAAAAGGGCAACGATCAGCTTATACTGCGCGGCAAGCACGGTTCCGCTCAGCAGGGCTTTCAGCTTGGTGAACACGGTTTCGGTTTTGTTCATGTTCAGCAGTGAGGAACCGCCCATAACGGCAATGTTTATGGAGTAAAGGCCGGTGTTCACGATAATGCCGCTCAGCAGGCTGTCAACACCCATTTTGGTCTGCAGGATTGCTGTGATCATACCGGAGCATACACCGGCTGCCATAGCTGCGGGAATGGAAAGCCAGGGATGCCCGGCAATGGCAACTACGGCACCAACTGCCGCGCCAAGGGTGAAGCAGCCGTCGGTAGAAAGGTCGCAGACGTTCAGCATGGAATAGCTGAGGAACAGCGCCAGGGTGGTAAGAGAGCACAGCAGGCCGAGCTCCAGTGCTGTCTGTCCCAGGCCAAGCATGGTCAGAAGATTCAAGGGGATCTCCTCCTTTAAAATATACGGAGACGAAGCCCCGGTCACCCGAGGCTTCGCCGAAACGATTCAGATGAAGAACGAAACTTTAAACCGGGGATCAGAAGCTTTCAGCAGTCTGGATCTCCTTTACTGCAGTGCAGTAGGGCTCAAAGGCTGCAGCCACATCCTCGAAGGCAATGCCGAGAGCCTCGCAGATCTCGGTGTTAACGGTTGCGATGCCGTTATCGAAGGTGCGAACAGCAAGGGTTGCGGGGCTTGCACCGTTTACAAGGATCTCGCAGACCATGTTGGCAGTTTCCATGCCAAGGTTTGCATAGTCAACACCATAGCCGCAGAAGGCACCGTTCAGTGCAAAGGAGTCGGCGCCGGCATAGTGGCGGATGCCTGCCTCGGCAAGAATTTCGTAGATGGAGAGCTCAGCCGCCATGATGGTGTTATCGGAGGGGGTGAAGACGGCGGTCACGCCATCGGCTGCCATTGCTTCGGCAGCAAGGATAACTTCAGAAGTGTTGGTGCCGTTGTGCTCCACATAGCTTACGCCCTTTGCATTCAGGAACTCCTTTGCGGCGGCAATTGCGGTGGTGGAGGAATCCTGGCCGGCATCATACAGCAGGCCAACGGAAGCATCGGGGTCAAGAGCAAAGATCAGGTTCATAACTGCGTTGGTATCCAGATAGTCGCTGGTGCCGGTGATGTTGGCGCCGGGAGCTTCCAGGCTTTCCACTACGCCGCAGGCAACGGGGTCGGAAACGGCAGCGAACACAACGGGGATCTGGTTATCTTCGGTGGCAGCCTGCATGGCCATGGCAACCGGAGTGGCGATAGCAACCATCAGGTCGACCTCGTCGGCCATGAAGTTTGCAATGATCTGATCCAGAACGGTGAAGTCAGCGTTGCAGTTATCTTCCTGGATCTCAAACACAACGCCGGCCTGCTCGCCAAGGGCAGCCAGCTGGTTCTTGATGTTTTCCACGATCTGGTTCAGGGAAGCATCGTCAACAAAATTGCAGATGCCAACCTTAAAGGTTTTGGTTTCGGCAGGGGCAGCAGCTGCGGGGGCAGAAGCGGCAGGAGCGGAAGAGGCTCCGCAGGCAGCAAGTGCGAAGAGCATTGCAAATGCAGCAACAAGAGCGATGAGTTTACGGATACGTTTGTTCATGGTGTTACCTCCATATTTTGGCCTTTGGCCTGATTTAATTTGTTCGGTGGTTGATGGAGGGTCTGTTGCCGACAGCCGGATTTAGAGAATAAAAAAAGACCCCTGCCCCCAACACATATGGGACAAGAGTTTATCATTCCTGCGATACCACCCAAATTGGCACTTGCGTGCCCGCTCGCTTACGCGTACCATCATACGCGCCCCGATGGATAACGGGTGGGATCCCGTCGGACTCTAATAAGATCGAAAAAACGACCGGTTCAAGCCGCCCTCAGAAGTCCATTCGCTTCGCTTCCTGCCGCCGTGCTTCCACCAATACACAGCTCTCTGAACACAGAAATTGCGGAGTTACTACTCTTCCTCACAGGTTTAACTTATTGAGTTGAGTGCATTATAGCATGATTATCCGCACTGTCAACTGTTATTTTTTTATTTATTTAAACCGCTAAATTGTTTGGGGACAGCTGCGGGGTTTACGAAAAAGGCATGAAACACAGGAAAATGACGGAAATTGGCGCTGGAAGGCACAGGAAGATTGACGAAAAGCCGCCGACACGTTATGATAAAACAAATATTATAAATTATAAAGATAAGGGGAACTGCTATTTATGAAGACAAGAGAACTTGCCCATGCCATTGCCGATGAAACCATCGCTTACCGCCGCATCGTCCACCAGGACCCGGAACCCAGCCTGCAGGAGTTCCGCACCACCGACCGCATCTGTGCTGAACTGGATAAGCTGGGCGTAAGCTACCGCCGCACTGAGCCTACCGGTGTAATTGCCGAGCTGAAGGGCACCAAGGCAGAAAGCGACAAGATCGTGATGCTGCGCGGCGACATCGATGCACTGGAAGTGGAAGAGAAGACAGGCCTCCCCTTTGCTTCTAAAAATCCCGGTATGATGCATGCCTGCGGCCATGACACCCATAACGCAATGCTGCTGGGTGCTGTGAAGGTGCTGCAGAAGATGCAGAACGAATTTGCCGGTACCGTACGCTTTGTGTTCCAGCCGGCCGAAGAAGTGTGCAGAGGCGCACACCTGATGGTGGAACAGGGCGCAATGGACGGTGTTGGCTATGCCTATGGAATTCACATTTTTGGCAGCCTGCCCTGCGGCTATGTTGCATCCATGCCCGGCGCAGCCTTTGCAGCAGCGTCCCGCTACTGGATCCGCGTTTCCGGCAAATCCAGCCATGGCTCCGACCCTGCCCACGGTGTGGACGCAGCGGTTGCCGGCTGCGCCATCGTTACGGCGCTGCAGACTCTGGTCTCCCGCGAGTATGAACCCACCGATGCCCTGGTGGTTACCGTTGGCCAGATCCACAGCGGCACCCGCTTTAACATTATTCCCGGCTACTGCGAGATCGAAGGCACTGTGCGCACCTACTCCCGCGAGATCCACGAGAACCTGGACAAGAGCATGACCCGCATTGCCAAGGCAGTGGGCGAAGCATACCGCTGCGAGGTGGAAGTGGAATACGACAAGATCACCGGCCCCTGCATCAATGATGCCGAAGCACTGGAGATCGGCAAGGGCGCCGTGGAAAAGGTTGCTCCCGGCATGTATATGACCGCAGCCCCCACCATGGGCAGCGAGGACTTTGCAGGCTACACCGAAGTGAGCCCCGACCAGAAGTGCGCTTTCTTTATGCTGGGCGCAGCAGTGGATGATCCCAGCCAGATCTATTCCCAGCACCATGAAAAGGTAATGTTCAAAGAGGATGCAATGGAGACCGGTGTGGCTCTGTATGCCCAGGTTGCCATTGACGCACTGGAAAAGCTGAACAGCTGAGAAAAACCAATAATATAGGATTCAAAAGGCTTCTGCAGGGATGCAGGAGCCTTTTTTATGCCAGGCCGCCGTTCACTGCCCCTAAGCTACCGTTTACCCCGCTTTGCTTGAACAAAGCTGCGGGAGCGGGTAAAGTGAAACCATCAGAAAATCGCGGCAGGACCGCGGAGAGGATGATGAAAATGGAAAAGATCCTGGAGATCCGGGAGCTGTGCAAAAGCTACCCCGGTTTTGAACTGAAGGATGTGAGCTTTTGCCTGGAGGAAGGCAGCATCATGGGCTTTGTAGGCCGCAACGGAGCGGGAAAGAGCACGACCCTGCGGGCAATTTTAAACTTTGTGCACCCGGACAGCGGTGAGGTACGCCTGTTCGGCAAACTGTTTTCGCAGGCCGAGGACGAGATCCGGCAGAAGATCGGCTTTGCCTCCAGCGGAGTGGATTACTACCCCCGCAAAACACTCAAGCAGATCCTGGAAAATACCCGCAGCTTTTACCCCAACTGGGATGCGGCACGCTGCAGGGAGCTGATGGAGCGCTTTGGCCTTGCCGAAACAAAACGTTTTATGGACCTTTCAGAGGGAATGAAGGTGAAGTTCCACCTGGTCCTGGCACTCTCCCACGGTGCCCGGCTGCTGATCCTGGATGAACCCACCAGCGGGCTGGACCCGGTGTCCCGCGAGGAGCTGGTGGTGATCTTCCGCCAGCTGGCCGGACAGGGCGTGAGCATTCTGTTTTCTACCCACATCACAAGCGACCTGGAGAAATGTGCCGACCGGGTGACCTATATACAGAAGGGGCAGATCCTTGCCTCGGAAAAACGGGAGGATTTCCTGCGGCATTTTGCAGCGCAGGGAAGCACGCTGGAAGAAATTATGGTGAATCTGGAAGTAAACCGGGAGGTGCAGATATGAAACTGCTGCTGAAAAAGGAACTCTGCTTTACGGCTGCGCCGCTGAGCTATTTTTTCCTTGCCTTTTCGGTGATGGGATTCATTCCCAACTACCCCATTCTGGTGGGCGCGTTCTTTACCTGCCTGGGCATTTTTAAAACCTTTCAGGCCGCACGGGAAGGCAACGATGTGCTGTATACCGTGCTGCTGCCGGTGAAAAAACGGGATGTCGTGCGAGCAAGATACCTTTTTGTTGCGCTTGTGCAGATGGCCGCCTTTGTGCTGTGCGCTGTGGTGGCTGCCCTGCGCATGACGGTGATGAGCGGCGGCATATATGCCGTAAATACGCTGATGAATGCAAATCTCTTTTACCTGGGCTGGGTGCTGCTGATCTTTGCAGATTTTCAGGTGGTGTTCTGCGGCGGATTCTGGAAGGATGCCTACCGCGTCGGGGTGCCGTTCCTGCTGTTTGGCATTACTGCCTTTGTGATGATCGGCCTCGCAGAGACTATGCATCATCTGCCCGGGCTTGCAGCACTGAACACTCCCTGGGGGATGCCGGGGGTGCAGATCGGGTTTCTTGCCGGTTCAGCGGCGGTATATGGGCTGAGCACGGTGCTCAGCTGCCGCAGAGCGGAAGCACATTTTGAGACCATTGATTTAAACCTTTAAGCGACGTAAAATACTCCCAGGGCAAAAGCCTGCAGGAGGAGATGCAAACATGGTAGTGAAAGCAGTGATCCACGAAAAATACAGGGACATGGAGGTACATGTCTGCAGCAGCCGGCTGGACCGGGAAGTCAGCGACTTGGTCACATCCCTTGCTGCTTTTGTGAACGACAGCTTTCGTGCCAAGGACAGCAACGGCGAGCTGCAGGTGATCCCGGCAAGAGATATCCTCTCGGTGTTTGCGGAAAACCAGAAGGTGAAGATCCGCACGGCGGAGGGCTGCTATGAATCTCCCCTGAAGCTTTATGAATTTGAAACGCTGCTGTCGCCGGCGCAGTTCCTGCGCATCTCCCGCGGGGAGTTTATTAACATTAAAAAGATCCAGCGGCTGGACCTTGGCATTACGGGAACGATCCGGGTGATCCTTTCCGACGGGTCAGAGAGCTATACTTCCCGCCGCAATGTGACACGGCTGAAACAGGCACTGGGAATATGAGGAGGGTAAGAATATGAAACTGCTGAAACGGGGCATTACGTCCTTTCTGTTTTCTGCTTCCATCTCCATGATCTGCCTGCTGCTGATCGAACTTATCACTGGCCTGTGCGGCGTTCACGTCTCGCCGATGACGCCGGAATTTGCAGCGCTGTTTCCCTCCCCTACCATTGCGCTGGAAACCGACATTCTGCTGTATGGCGTGATCGGATTTGGCTTTTCTATTATGACGTTTCTTTACGAAATTGACCGCCTTGGGTTTATTCTGCAGAACATTCTGTACTTTTTTGCCACCGCAGTTTTCTGGGTGCCGATCGTGACCCTGGTGTGGCAGCTGCAGCGTTACCCGCAGGCGCTGGGTTATACCATCCTTGGCTTTTTTCTCAGTTATGTGATCATGTGCATCCTGGGTTACCGCACCACAAAGCGGGACGTGGAGGCAGTGAACCGTGCGATCCGGAAAAATGCGGAGGAACAGGAATAAATCTTTATTCACGCAATCAATTGTATTTAACCGGGGGGCGAAGACTATTGCAGTACAGAGAATATGGAAAGCAGAATAAAGATGTCATCATTCTCCTGCACGGAGGAGGTCTGTCCTGCTGGAATTATCGTGAGGCAGCAGAGCATCTTCAGGAAGAATTTCACGTCGTTATTCCTGCCCTGGATGGACACGCCGGCAGCGACAGTGATTTTACAACCATTGAAAATAATGCATCGGAAATTATTTCCTTTATCGACGATAAATTCGGGGGTTCTGTTTTGCTGATCGGCGGCCTGTCTCTCGGGGGACAGATTCTGCTGGAAATTCTATCGCAGCGAAAAGATATCTGTCGTTTTGCCATAATTGAAAGCGCCCTGATCATACCTTCCCCTCTGACCAGATTGCTCATTCGGCCTGCATTTGGCAGCGCCTACGGGCTCATAGGGAAAAAATGGTTTTCAAAACTCCAGTTCCAGTCTCTGCGTATAAATCGGGTTCTGTTTGACGATTACTATCGTGATACCTGCGCAATTACGAAAAAGAACATGATTGCCTTCCTGCAGGCCAATGCCATGTATTTTGTAAAGGAATCTATCAGGGCCTCTACCGCGGAAATTCATATTTACTATGGGGAAAAAGAAAACGGAAGCATCCGCCGTTCGGCCGAAAAGCTTCATTCGGAGCTTGGAAGCAGCAAGCTCCACAGACTTCCGGGATTGCATCACGGAGAGTTTTCCATCAACTATGCGGATCGCTATGTAAAGGAACTGGAAACTATTATGAAACGGCATTAAATTCCAATTTTATCCCTTGACTCGTCCCTTAGGGGATAGAATAGAGTGTCAAATGTGGAAAGGAGATGTTCACAAATGCTGAAAATCAGTGAATTTTCAAAGCTCTCACATCTGACGGTAAAAGCACTGAGGTTTTACGAAAAGGAAGGCCTTCTGAAACCTGCCTCCGTTGACGAATGGAGTGGCTACAGGTTTTACGAAACCTCTCAGCTTGAAATCGCTGCAAAGATAAAATCGTACCGACAGCTTGATCTGTCGATTGAAGAAATCAAAGCGGTTTTTAATGGAGCTGATGTAAAAGAAATCCTGCAGGAAAAAATCGGATCCCTTACAAAAGAAAAGCAGATAATTGAATCTCGTCTTTCCATAATCAAATCAATTTTGGAGGACAAAGAGATGAAATACCAGGTGACAGAAAAAGTGATTCCTGAAAAGATCGTTTATACTGCAGAAACTGTATTAAAGACATATTCTGACAGCATGCAGTGGATCCCGTCTGTCGGGCAGGAGTGTTTAAAGCTGAATCCGGACCTGAAATGCGCAGAACCGCCCTATGAGTTCTGTGAATACCTTGACGGCGAGTATAAAGAAACCGATATCCGTATCCGTCACAATGAGGCGGTAACAGCATTCGGGAAAGAAAGCGAACTTATCAGGTTCAAAACTCTTCCGGCAACAAAGGTGCTGAGCATTTATCACAAGGGCTCCTATGATTCGATCGGCGAAGCCTACGCATTTCTTATGAAATACTCTGAGCAGAATGGATATACCGCAGCAGGACTTGCCCGGGAATGCTACATTGACGGCATTTGGAACAAGGAATCTGAGGAAGAATGGCTTACGGAAATTCAGCTTCCGATTGAGTAACATATTTCCGTTTAATCGATCAAACATAAATGGAAATATGCGGCTATGGGATCTGCTGCGTTCGATTTAAATTCAATTATTTGTTTTTATCAGTCCAGTCCATAGCCCCCCCCACTAATGACAGAGACGAAAAAAATAAAAAGCCCTGTGACCAGAAGAATGAGGTCACAGGGCTGAATTTTTTTACATGGTAAACTGCAGCACACAGAACGCGGCATAGATGACAAGAAGGATAATTCCCTGCCAGCGGTGCAGCTTTTTGGTGAGCAGTGCGGGAATGGTCATGAAAGCCATTACAAACAGCATCAGCGGCAGTTCCAGGACCAGGGAGGCGTTCATGCCGGCAATGGTGCTGGAATGGGGAATGGCGAATGGCGCAAGGGCGGAGGAAGCACCGGCAACCAGAACCAGGTTAAAGATGTTGGCGCCGATCACATTGCCCAGCGAAAGCGAGCCATGGCCTTTGACCAGGGAGGTGATGGCGGTGACAAGCTCGGGAAGGCTGGTGCCCAAAGCGACAAAGGTGAGCGCGATCACCGATTCGGGAACACCAAGAGCAGAGGCGATTTTTGTGCCGTTATCCACCAGCAGGTCTGCGCCAAAGGCGATGAGCACAGCGCCTACCACCAACAGCAGCAGGTTCACAGGCAGGGAGCGGGGCTTTTTGGCTTCGTCCTCTTCTTCCAGCTCTACACTCTCGGGGTCGCGGAGACCCTGGCGCACCGTGACGGCCATGTATACCACAAACAACAGCAGCAGCCCAAAACCGATCCCGCGGCTGAAGTAACCGGTGAGGTAGGCGTTCAGGCAGTAAACAGCAGCGGAAAGGAAAAAGAAGATCACAGGGGTCTTCAGTGCCTTGCTGTTCACAGGGCCGGGACGAACCGTGAGCGTGATGGCGGCAATGAGCGCGGTGTTGCAGATGATGGAGCCAATGGCATTGCCATAGGAGATCTCGCCATGCCCGCTGAGAGCGGAAGTGGCAGATACCATAACTTCGGGAAGGGTGGTGCCGATGGAAACGATGGTGGCGCCAATCAGCAGTTCGGGTACATGGAACTGCTCGGCAATGCCGGTGGCGCCGTCGACAAACCAGTCGCCGCCTTTGATCAGCAGCACCAGGCCAACGGCAAACAACAAAACAGGAACGAGCATTTGAATACTCCTTGATTACTTATGAAAGCATATTGCTGAGAAACTCAGGCTTATAGTATACACGCACAGGAAAAGAAAGAAAAGAACAAGAGTTTGAATTATTCGGTTATTTTTTTCAGTGCTTTGCGGAACTGGAAGGCGAAGAGAATGGCTGTGAAGGCAACTGCAATCACATCAGAGACCGGCTCTGCCATATACACAGCGCGGGTCTGGTCTGCCATCAGATGGGGCAGCAGATAAATGACCGGGATCAGCAGAACAAATTTACGCACCACGGCAACAATAATGGAGCACACCGCGTTGCCCGTGGACACAAAGGTCATCTGGCAGGCGATCTGGATGCCGAACAGGCACACGGCGCCGCAATAGATCCGCAGTGCTCCCCGGGCAAAGAGGATCAGCTGGGCATCGGAGGTGAAGATGCCGGCGAACACGCCGGGCATCAGCTGAACGGCAAGCCACATGGCAAAGGCGTATACCATGCAGCTGGAGAGCAGCAGGAAGAAGGTGCGCCGGACACGGCCGGCATTTTTTGCACCAAAGTTATAGCTGAGAATGGGCTGTGCCCCTTGAGCGATCCCCTGCAGGGGCAGCATGGCAAGCTGGAGCACGCTGGTGCAGATGGTCATGGCACCAACGGCAATGTCCCCGCCATATTTCAGCAGCGAGGAATTAAAGCACACAAACAGCACGCTTTCGCTGCCCTGCATAATAAAGGTGGCAGCGCCCAGGGCAAGGCAGGGAGCCAGCAGCTTAAGGTTCAGGCGGAAGCAGCTGCGTTTTAAGCGCAGATTTGCTTTTTTGCCGCAGAGGAATACCACGCACCACACGGCAGAGGCACACTGGGAAAGAATAGTGGCAAGCGCGGCGCCGCGTACGCCCATGCCAAAGACAAAGATAAAAATGGGGTCCAGAATGATGTTGGATACGGCGCCAACCAGCACAGTGACCATGGAAATGCGGGTGAAGCCCTGGCAGGTAATAAAGGCATTCAGCCCCAGGGTGAGCTGAACGAACACGGTGCCAAGGGCGTAGATGCGCATGTAGCCGGCGGCGTATTCAATGGTGTTTTCGCTGGCGCCAAAGGCAAGCAGCAGCGGGCGGTGAAAAACAAGCAGCGCAAGAGTGAGCACTGCGGAGATGATCAGCAGCAGCGCTGCGCTGCTGCCCAGAATGTGCTCGGCACGGTCGTAATCCTTTTGCCCCATGCTGATGGAGGCGTTGGGAGCGCTGCCGGAGGCAACCAGGGCTGCAAAGGCGGAAACGATTAAAATGATGGGCATGCATACCCCCAGCCCGGTAAGGGCAAGGCTTCCAATCTGGGGGATGTGGCCAATGTAGATGCGGTCCACAATGTTATAGAGCATGTTGATGAACTGAGCGACCACTGTGGGCACGGCCAGCCGGAACAGAAGACGGCCAATGGGCTCTGTTCCCAAAAATTCTTTGTTCTGATTCATGAAAGGGGTCCTTATCTTTCCTGCGCCTGATTAAGGCAGACAATAATTTATTTACTATATTATACCCTGCAGGTTTTGGTTTATACAATTACAAAAGTGTAAATTTGCAGCCGCGGCCCAAAAAGAGCAAAAAAATAAGCCACCGCAAGCGGTGACGGAAAAATAAAAGAGGTTTTTTGGCAAAAACAAAGCAGCCACTGTATGTTGAATCGTCTCTTCACACAGCGGCTGCTTAAAAGTGCTTGGTATCTAACATCTTTTTGACCTCTCTTTCTTCAGTTTTTCAATTTTTGCTGCCTTTCATCTTTTTTAAGATTTAGCAGCTTTTACATGTACATTGGAGTGATCCTCCTGTTTGAATTTCAGCTGCTGTCTCAGCTGATGTTTTGTACATTTCTTTCTGTGATTAAAAGATACCACAGGGGATCTGTTTCTGCAATTCGCAGAATAGCAAAAGAAAAAGCGCTCATTTTAGCCAAAAGGGAGAAAGCACCTGAGGAACATGAAAAAGCCTTGCAGACCATCCAATGAATGTAATAAAAT